>JBBSNQ010000108.1:0-5331 GCA_038232575.1 Solirubrobacterales bacterium
CGGCTGGCAGCGCAGGCTCGTGAGCTGGCTCTGCCGCGCGCACCTCATCCGCGTGCGCGATCCGGAGCTTCGACGGCAGCTCACGCCCGACTACGAGCCTGGCTGCAAGCGCCTGGTCGTCAACTGGCACTTCTACTCGGCTGTGCAGCGCTCGAACGTCGATGTCGTGACGGAGTCGATCGACCGCATCGAGCCGCGCGGCGTCGTGACGGGCGACGGCGTCCTGCATGAGCTCGATGTGCTCGTGCTCGCGACCGGGTTCGACCCGCACGCGTTCATGCGCCCGATGGAGCTCGTCGGCGAACGCGGCAGGACGCTCGAGCAGGCGTGGGATCCCGATCCCCGCGCCTACCGCACCGTGGCGCTGCCGGACTTCCCCAACTTCTTCATGCTCGTCGGACCCCACAGCCCGTTCGGCCACCAGTCGGTGATCACGATCTCTGAGACTCAGGCCGACTACGTGATGAGCTGGATCGAGCGCTTCGCCGCCGGCGAGGTCGACAGCATGGCGCCGACCGAGGAGGCGACAGCCTCCTTCAACGCGGACGTGCGTCGCGCGCTGCCCCATACCGTCTGGATGACCGGCGGGTGCCAGAGCTGGTACATGAGCAGCGACGGCTACCCGGAGCTCTGGCCGTGGACGGTGGAGTACCACCGCGAGATGCTTGCCGAGCCGCAGGTGGATCACTTCGAGGTCCGCCGACCCGCCGCGCGCACGGCCTCGTAGCGGTCTCCGCTCTTCGCCGCCGACACGTAGACAGCCCAGCGGACAGGGCGGGTAACGCGATCGCTACGTGCGCTACGTTCCGGTAACGCGCGGGTCACGGCCGCGCCGTGGTCTCGCCGCGCGAGGAGGTCGCGTGCTCCGGCTCCGCGCGGCAGGACCATGACCGCCCCGTGCGGAATGCCCTGAAACCGCTGGTAGACTCGATCTTTGCCGTCAGCGCGGCTCCGGGCCCGTAACCGCGGAGATCCCGGGACTCGCCGATCGAGCCAGAGGAGAGCTTCATGCGAGCAGTCGACGCCATCATCGAATGCCTCAAGGCCGAGGGGGTCGACACCGCGTTCGGGATTCCGGGCGGGGCGAATCTGCCCACCTACGACGCGCTCTATGACGGCGGCATCCGCCACATCCTCTGTCGCCACGAGGCGGGCGCAGGGCATGCGGCCGAAGGCTACGCGAAGGCCTCGGGCAGGGTCGGCGTCGCGTTTGCCACCTCCGGTCCGGGCGCGACGAACCTGATCACGGCGATCGCCGATGCCTACATGGACTCGGTCCCCACGGTGTTCATCACCGGCCAGGTGCGCACCGAGCTGATCGGTACCGACGGCTTCCAAGAGGCCGACGTGACCGGAATGACGATGCCGGTCGTCAAGCACTCGCTGATGGTCCAGGACCCGCGCGAGATCCCGAGCGCGATCCACGAGGCCTTCCACATCGCGCGCACCGGCCGCCCCGGCCCGGTGCTCGTGGACGTACCCCAGGACCTCTCGCGCGTCGACATCCCCTACGAGCCCGTCGACGGCGTCTCGCTGCCGGGATACCGGCCGAGCACCGACGGCAACCCCAAGCAGATACGGCTCGCCGCCAAAGCGCTTGCCAACGCGCGCCGGCCGATCATCTACGCCGGCGGAGGCGTCGTCAACGCGAACGCCGCCGAGGAGCTGATCGAGCTCTGCCTCTCGGACCGCTTCCCGGTGACCCAGACGCTGATGGGCCTGGGCGCCTTCCCGGCACCGCACGAGCAGTGGCTCGGCATGCTCGGCATGCACGGGACGCGGGCGGCCAACTACGCGATGGACGAGGCCGACCTGATCTGCGCGATCGGCGCCCGCTTCGACGACCGCATCACCGGCAAGCTGTCGGAGTTCGCCCCGCACGCGAAGTTCATCCACATCGACGTCGACCCGGCGGAGATCTCGAAGAACGTCGCGGTGCACATCCCGATCGTCGGCGACGCCAAGCTGATCCTCCCCAAGCTGACGCGCGACTTCCGCGCGCTCGAGGCCGACCCTGGCCGGCTCGACGGGTGGTGGGAGCGCATTCGCGGCTGGGAGCAGAAGCACCCGCTCGGCTACGAGGATTCAGAGGACTCGGAGATCAAGCCCCAGTACATGGTCGAGGCGCTCTACGAGGCCACCGGCGGCGAGGCGATCCTCACCTCGGACGTCGGCCAGCACCAGATGTGGGCGGCGCAGTACTACCACTTCCCCCAGCCCAGGCGCTGGATCAACTCGGGCGGGCTCGGCACGATGGGGTTCGGCCTGCCGGCGGCGATGGGCGCCCAGGCGGCGTGTCCCGAGCAGCTAGTGGTCTGCCTCGCGGGCGACGGCTCGTTGCAGATGAACTCACAGGAGCTCGCCACCTGCGTCCAGTCGGGGTTGCCGGTGAAGGTTTTCATCATGAACAACGGCTATCTGGGGATGGTCCGCCAGTGGCAGGAGCTCTTCTGGGACCGCCGCTACTCCGGGGTCGACATGGGCAGCTCGCCCGACTGGGTCAAGCTGGCCGAGGCCTACGGAGCGGTCGGCATGCGCGCGACCGACAAGTCCGAGCTCGTCGGGCAGATGCGGGCCGCGATCGAGGCCGAGGGTCCGGTCGTGCTCGACGTGCGCGTCACCAAGGAGGAGAACACCTACCCGATGATCCCCGCCGGCCAGGCCGCGCGGGACATGGTCGGCTAGGCGATGGGCGAGCCGGGAACGAAGGAGCTCCTCGACCTCGAGGACCTGCCGCTCGCGGGCGGGGTGCGCAGCGGGCGCCGCCACATTCTCTCGATCCTGGTCGAGAACAAGCCCGGTGTGCTCGCACGGATCGCCGGGCTCTTCTCGCGGCGCGGCTTCAACATCGACACGCTCGCCGTGGGACCGACTGACGACCCCTCGATCTCGCGCGTGACGCTCACGGTCGACGGGGCGCGCCACCCGATCGATCAGGTGACGAAGCAGCTGCACAAGCTGGTGAACGTGATCAAGATTCGTGATCTCGAGCCCGAGGACACGGTCGCGCGTGAGCTCGCGCTGTTCAAGGTCGCGGCCGACGATGCGGCGCGCGCACAGCTCGTGCAGTACAGCGAGATCTTCCGCGGCAGCGTGATCGACGTGTCGAGCCGCTCGATCACGATCGAGGTCACCGGCACGACCGACAAGATCGAGGCCTTCGAGCGCATTGTCCGTCCACTCGGCCTGATCGAGCTGGTGCGCACCGGCGAGACGGCGGTCTCCCGCGGACGCTCGGCGACCTAGCCGGGCCGAGCGGTGACCCGCTCCGAGGCGCGGACGGGGGGTTCGGACCCGGGCACGGAGGGCTCCGGCGCGCGTGCCCGAGATGCCGGGCCCGGGGACGCCGCGTCGGGAGACGCCCCTGCCACCGGGGAGGGCGGCTTCCGCCTTGGCCGCGAGGCGCGCGAGCGACTCGGGCGCCGCCTCGATGCTGCGATCAGGCGCGCGCGCCGCCGGCGCGCGCCCGTGCTGGCGGCCGTCTCGGTGCCGGTGCCCGGCGCGCTCGACGTCAGCGCCGTCGTGCTGCGTGCGCGCCGACCCGAGGACGCCTACTCGTGCTTCGAGCAGCCCGACCGCGACGGCTTCGCGCTCGCCTGCCTCGGGCTCGCGGCCGAGGTCCGCGCGAGCGGGCGCGAGCGCTTCGCTGAAGCCGCCATCGCCTGCCGGCGGTTGAGCCTCGGCGCACTCGTCGATGACCTCGCCGACGACCCGCAGGCCCCGCGGCCGAGCGGCCCGGTCTGGGTCGGCGGCTTTGCCTTCTCCGGTGAGGGCGGGGCGACGCCGGAGTGGTCCTCGTTGGCACCCGGGCGCCTCGTCATGCCCGAGGTGGCGCTCGTGCGGGAGGGCGGTCAGGCTCGCATGACCGTGAGCGCGGTGGTCGAAGGCGACGAGGCCTGCGAATCCGTCCTCGAACGCCTCGAGGCGCGTGTCGCCACGCTCGCACCCGCGTCGATGCCGCTGCTCGACCCGGATCCGCTCGAGGCGCCGCGCGTGGCGGGGGCCGCGCCGCCCGAGCACTACGAGGGGGCCGTCGCGCGAGCTGTCGAGCAGATCGCCGCCGGGGAGCTCGAGAAGATCGTGCTCGCGCGCGAGATCCGGGTGCACCGGCGTGAGCCGATCGACCCGGGCGCGGTCTACGGAGCGCTCCGTGAGGCATTCCCCGCCTGCTATTGCTATCTCGTCGGCACGTCCGAGCTCGCGTTCCTCGGCGCGAGCCCGGAGCTGCTTATCCGCCGCGACGGCCAGCGCGCCCAGACGGTCGCGCTCGCCGGGACTACCCGGCGCAGTGCCGACCCGGCCGTCGACGCCCACCTCGGCGAGCAGCTCGCGGCAAGCGCCAAGAACCGGGAGGAGCAGGCGATCGTCGCACGCCGGATCGAGCGCGCGCTCGAGCCCGTCAGCGGGTGGGTGGCGGCCGCCGAGGAGCCGATGCTGATCAAGGTCCAGAACGTCCAGCACCTGGCGACGCCCATCCGTGCGCAGCTCGCCGAGCCGCTGCCGGTGCTCGAGCTGGCGGGCCTGCTGCATCCGACGCCCGCGGTGGGCGGCGAGCCGTGGGAGCGGGCGGCACCGCTCGTGCCGGCACTCGAGGGGCTTGACCGCGGCTGGTACGCGGGCCCGGTGGGGTGGACCGATCTCGCCGAGGATGGGGAGCTGTGCGTAGCGCTCCGCTGTGCGCTGCTGCGTGACGGCGTCGCGCGCCTCTACGTGGGCGACGGGATCGTGCGCGACTCGGACCCCGCCGAGGAGCTCGCCGAGACGGAGATGAAGCTCGAGGCGCTGCTACCGCTGCTGAGCTGAGCGCCGGGACGCTTGCCGCCTGAGCGCAGACCGGGGGCTTGCGGCCAACGACGCGGCCGCGGCTCAGCTGGGAGCCGGCCCAGCCGGCCCACCCACCGTTCGCTCCACCGCCACCGCCGAGTCGACCTCCTCGAGCAGTCGCCAGCTCGGCGCCGAGCCCGGATCGCGGAAGAGCCGGTCGGCGACGGTCGTCGGCCCGGGCAGGCCCCAGCCTCCGGGCTGGCCCTCGCGGGCGTCGTGGAGGACAGCCACGCCACCATGGCGCACCCACGGGCTCCAGAGGTCCCAGTCGAGCTGGCAGCCGGCCTCGCTGTGGTCGCCGTCGATGAAGACCATGTCGATTGGCGCGCTCCAGCGGGCCGCGGTCTGCTCGCTGAGCTCGACGTGCCAGGCGAGCGCGGGCCCGTCGGCTGCCCGCGCCGCGCGCGTCACGACACGTCGAGTCGCGGTCTCGGTTCCGCGCGAGCCCGGGCGCAGCGCGTTCTCGATGTAGGGGTCGACGAGGTGGAGCGTCGCGCCGGGGGAGAG
>JBBSNQ010000109.1:0-5252 GCA_038232575.1 Solirubrobacterales bacterium
GAACACGATCAGGATCGCGGCGCTCCAGGCCACGGTGCCGATCAGGGGAGCGGCCAGCTCGCCGCCGATCGAGAGCGAGCGGGCGGCGTCGGCGCTCAGCGTCACCGGGCTGACGGTCGCGAACGCCGCGAGCCAGGCGGGCATGGTCTGCACCGGTACGAACACCGAGCTGGCGAACACGAGCGGGAAGATCGCGACGAAGCCGGCCGACTGCGCCGCCTCCGCCCCCCGGGTCACGAGCGCGACGAAGACGAAGATCCAGCTGAGCGCGAAGCCGAAGAGCGCTACCACGGCGATCGCGCCGACCGCCTCGAACGGCCCCTCCTGGAAGCGGAAGCCGATCAGGTAGCCGACCGCGACCATCAGCAGGATCACGAGCACGCCGCGCACGAGGTCGGCGAGCGTGCGGCCGACGAGCACGGCCGAGCGGGCGATCGGCATCGAGCGGAAGCGGTCGACGACGCCGCGCTCCATGTCCTCCGCCAGTCCCACCGCCGTCTGGGTCGAGCGGAAGGCGGCAGACTGGATGAAGATGCCGGGGATCAGGAAGTCGATGTAGTCGATTCCGCCCGGCAGCGCCGCGCCGATCGCACCCCCGAAGACGTAGGCAAACAGCAGCACGAACATGATCGGCTGCACGGTCGAGAAGATCAGCAGCTGGGGTTGGCGGACGAAGTGGCGCATGTTGCGCCCGGCGACGATCAGGCAGTCGCTCGTCGCGCTGCGCAGGCGGGCGAGCGGGCCGTGCAAGGCCTGCGCGCTCATCGTCCGCCGTCTCCCTCGGCCATCGCAACCCCACCGGTCGCCGCCGGGTCCTGGCCGTCGGCCTGCTCCTCCGGCGGGGCGCCGGTGAGCTCGAGGAAGACGTCGTCGAGGGTCGGGCGACGAAGGCCGAGGTCGCGCACCTCGATGCCGGCCTCGTCGAGCACCCGCGCGGCCGCCGCGACGACGCCTGCCCCGGCGCGCGGAGCGGGGACCGTGACGAGCCCGTCCTCGCCGGGCTGCTGAGCCTCGCCGCAGCCGATCGTTCCGAGCGCCTGCACGGCGTGCTCGACCCGATCGCGTTGGGTGACGAGCACGTGCAGCATCTGCCCGCCGACGCTCTCCTTCAACTCGTCGCCGGTGCCCTCGGCTATGACCCGACCGTGGTCGATCACCGCAATCCGGTCGGCGAGGCGGTCGGCTTCCTCGAGGTACTGGGTTGTGAGCAGGACGGTTGTGCCCTCGCCGACGAGCTCGCGCACGAGCGTCCAGATCTGGTTGCGGCTGCGCGGGTCGAGGCCCGTGGTCGGCTCGTCGAGGAACAGCACCTGCGGATGGGTGAGCAGGCTCGATGCCAGGTCGAGGCGGCGACGCATCCCGCCGGAGTAGGTGCGCACGGGGCGGTCGGCGGCGTCGACGAGCTCGAAGCGCTCGAGCAGCTCATCTGCGCGCGCGCTCGCCTCGCGCCGCGAGAGGTGAAAGAGGCGGCCGAACATGCGCAGGTTCTCCTCGCCGGTCAGCAGCTCGTCAACCGCGGCGAACTGCCCGGCCAGCCCGATCAGCTCGCGGACCTCGCGCGCCTGCGCCACGACGTCGCGGCCTAGCACGAGCGCGGTGCCCGAGTCGGGCGCGACGAGCGTCGAGAGCACGCGCACGAGCGTCGTCTTGCCCGCGCCGTTCGGTCCGAGCAGCCCGAAGACGCCGCCCTGCTCGACCTCAAGGTCGACGCGGTCGAGCGCTCGGGTCTTGCCGAACCGCTTGATCACCTGCTGTACGCCTACCGCCGTGGCCATGGGCTCCGCCTCGCCGCCGCCCGTCTCGCGACTACAGGCGCACCATCGCCTTGATCGACCTGCGCTCGTCCATGGCGGCGTAGCCGTCCGGCACGCCGTCGAGGTCGACCGTCATGTCGAGCACCGGCGAGGGATCGAGCTTGCCCGCGATCACGTCGTCGAGCAGCTCGGGCAGGTAGGCGCGCACCGGTGCCATGCCGCCGCGCACCGCAATGTTCTGGCCGAACATCCGCCAGCGGTCGATCGTGCCGTCGTTGTGGGGCACGCCGACGTAGCCGACGGTGCCGCCGGGTCGTGCGGCGGCTATCGCCAGGTTCATGCTCGGCCCGGTGCCTACGCATTCGACGACCGACTCGGCGCCGCCCTCGGTCAGCTCGCTCACGCGGCCGGCGATCGCCTCGTCGTCTTCGCCGGCGACGATGTCGGTCGCGCCCAGACGGCTCGCGATCTCGAGCCTGTCCTCGTGGTGGCCGAGCGCGAGGATGCGCTCAGCGCCGATTCGCTTGGCGGCGATCACCGCGGAGAGTCCGACGGCGCCGTCACCGACGACCGCGACCGTGCCACCGGCGCGGCCTCCGGAGCTGACCACGCCGTGGTGGCCAGTCGACATCACGTCGGTGAGCGGGAGGATGCGCTCGAGCAGCTGCTTGTCGCCCTCGACCGAGTCGGGCAGCTTGACGAGCGTGCCGTCGGCAAACGGCGCGCGCACCGCCTCGCCCTGACCGCCGTCGTTCTTCATCGCCCAGACGCCGCCGTTCACGCACGAGCTGTGCAGGCCGGCGTGGCAGAACTCGCACGTGCCGTCCGAGATGAGGAAGGGAGCGACGACGAGGTCGCCCCGCGCGAGCGTCTGCACCTCGGAGCCCGTGTCCTCCACGACCCCCAGCAGCTCGTGGCCGCAGCGAAAGCCCTCCCGATACTTCTGGATTCCGCGGTAGAACCAGAGATCCGACCCACAGACGGCCGCGTGGGTGACCCTGACCACGGCGTCGGTCGGCTCCTGCACGGTGGGGTCGGGGACATCCTCGACGCGGAGGTCGCCGGGTGCGTGGAAGACGGTCGCGCGCATGCTCGGCTCGGTAGCCTCGCAGATGCGACCATGGAGGAATCCGAATCCGGAGCTGGCGAGCGGGCTGACGAGAGCGATGCCGCGTCCGAGTCTCACGGCCAAACGGGGAGCGAGGTGTCTACCGAGTCGCGCGAGGAGCTGCTGCGCGAGCTGAGACGCCGCGGCGTCGACGACGAGATCCTCGAGAGCGCAAGCGAGGAGGGGCGGCTCGTGACGCTGCCCGTCGAGCTGGCGCTCGGCGGGGTCGGCACCCACACCTTGAGCCACGTAGCGCGCGAAGCCAACATCAACCGCGACCTGCTGCGCGACGCCCTGCGCGCCCTCGGGCGGCCGAGCCCCGCGCCGCGCGAGCGGGCGTTCACCGACGAGGACATCGAGCTGGCGCGCCTGCTCGGCCAGCTGCGCGATGCGGGTCTGCCGCGCGAGGGGATGCTCGAGGTGGCGCGCGTGCTCGGGCAGGGGATGTCGCACACCGCGGCGGCGGTCCGCAGGCTGATCGCCGACGCGCTGCTGCGGCCGGGCGACGAGGAGCACTCGCTCGGCCTGCGCTATGCCGCCGCCGCCGAGCACCTCTCGCCGCTGCTCGGCCAGGTGCTCGAATACGACGTACGTGCGCGCATCCGCGAGGCCGTCAGGCACGAGCTGATCACGCGCAGCGAGCTCGAGAGCGGGCGCTTGACCGGTACGCGGGAGGTCGCCGTCGCGTTTGCCGACCTCGTCAACTTCACTCGTCTCGGCGAGCAGCTGCCGGTGGATGAGCTAGGCACGGTAGCCGGGCGACTCGCAACCCTTGCGGCGCGGTGGGCGAGTGAGCGGCGTGTCCAGCTCGTCAAGACGATCGGCGACGCGGCGATGTTCGTCTCGCCGGACGCATCGGCGCTCGTCGGGGCCGTGCACGGGCTCGTCGCAGCCGCCGAGGCCGACGACGAGGAGCTGCCGCAGCTGCGCGTGGGAATCGCCTTCGGCCATGCCGTCCAGCGCGGCGGCGACTGGTTCGGGGCGCCGGTCAACACCGCGAGCAGGATCACCGAGTCGGCGCGTCCGGGGCGGATCCTCGCCACCGAGGAGGCCAAGGAGCGGGCGGGGAACAGCTACGACTGGCAGCGCAAGCGCCGGCGCAGATCGTTCAAGGGAGTGGAGGGAAGGCTGCGCCTTTACGAGCTCGCGCCGAAGGCCAAGGACGCAAGGGCAACGAGCTCGAAGCCCAAGAGCTCGAGGTCCAAGAGCTCGAAGTCGTAGCGCCGGAGAGTCCGCGGAGCAGAGCGCCCGCGCTCAACTCGCCGATCGCTCGGGATGTGCGAGGACGCGGCGGTGGAGCGCTCGCGGGGAGCCTGGGACAACATCAAGGCGAGCTTCGGCTTTTTGCCCGGGATCGGGCTGCTCGTCGGCGTCGTGCTCGGCATCGGCCTGCCCTTCGTCGACGCCCTGATCGGCTCGCGCGTCCCGGTCATCCAGTTCTCCTCGATCGACGCCGCGCGCAGCCTGCTCGGGACGATCGCGACGGTCACGATGTCAGTCGCGGGCCTCGTCTTCTCGGTGACTCTGGTGGCCTTCACGCTCGCCTCCTCGCAGCTGAGCCCGCTGCGCACCTTCCAGAGCGACCGGGTGGCGCAGCGCGTGCTTGCCACCTTCCTCGGCACGTTCATCTACTGCATCGTCGTGCTGCTGCGGCTGGGCGACTCCTCATCGGGCGCGCAGGTGCCGAACATCTCGATCACGATCGCGGTCATCCTGGCCTTCACCGCGTTCGCTCTGTTCGCGTTCTTCCTGCATCACCTCGTCAAATCGCTGCAGCCGGGCACGATCATCCGCAGCATCCAGGAGGACGCGCAGGCGGCGATCGGCCGCCGCTACCCGACCGGTACGGGTAACGATCCCGAGGATCCCGAGGCGGCCTGGAAGGAGGCGCGCGAGCGCATGGACGGCGCCTCGCCCTGGCGGGTCCTCGCGGACGACGACGGCTTCCTCGCCGGGGTCGATGGCCAACTGCTCGTCCAGGCTGCTGCCAATCACGAGGCGCTCGTGCAACAGCGCGTGGCCGTCGGCGACTACGTGGTTCCCGGCGATCTGCTTGCCGAGGTCTGGTCGGAGGACGACTTCATGGACCGCGTGCGCAGCCACTTCGTCCTCACGGTCCAGCGCTCGCACCCGCAGGATGCCGCGTTCGCGATTCGCCAGCTCGCCGATATCGCACTCAAGGGGCTCTCACCCGGCATCAACGATCCCACCACCGCCGAGAACGCGATGAATGCGCTGGGCGCGACGCTGGTACGCGTCGCGGGCACCGAGCCCCCCTCGCTCGTGCGCGTGGACGGGGAGGAACGGTCGCGGGTGGTTGCCCTCGCCCCCGATCTCGACGCGCTCGTGAACCTCGGCTTCGAGCAGGTGCGGGTGTTCGCGGCTCCCTA
>JBBSNQ010000110.1:0-5219 GCA_038232575.1 Solirubrobacterales bacterium
ATCGCCCTCGTTGCAGACGTCGATGAACACGCCGTAGAGGGCAGAGCCGGGCGGCGCCGGAGGGCCGCGGTAGTAGTCGGCGTCCTCGGGATCCTTGAGGTTGAGCTCGCGCGTGATGAAGACCGTGTAGTCGAGGCCCGCGAGCTCGGCCGACAGCCCCTCCCGGATCGGCTCCTCGTGGGCAGCCTCGGTCGCCTCACCCTCCGACCCGCCGCAGCCGGCCAACGCGGGCATGAGGGCCAGCAGGCACAGGAGGCCCGCAGCGGAGAAGCGCCACGCCAGCATCGGGCGCGGCAGTCTAGTGGCTGTGCCGGGGCCCACCAGTAGCCGGCTAGCCGCCGAAGCGAGCCGCCTTGAGCGGCTCATATCCCGCGACCGTCGCCCGTGCGAGCGCGCGCTCGGGGTGCTCGGCCCGGCCGTCCAGCACGCGCGCCAGGCGGCGGAGCGTGACCTTGGCCTGGCGGCGGTGCCAGCGGCGCGCCCCGAGCAGGGCATCGCGCAGTACACGCGCCCTCGTCGCGGGCTCGCGCGAGACGGTGAGCGAGACCTGGGTCGCGCCGCCGTCGAGCGGCGCGAGCTCGTACACCCAGCTGCCGGTGCTGCGGCCGAGTCGCCCGAACCGCCCCCGCTCGACCATCCGGCTGGGCCGCTCGCTCTCGTCGATCACCAGCTCCGTCCACTCGCTCGACAGCGGTGCCTCGAGCCGGAAGCGCGCCGCCGCCCCGATACCGTGCGAGCGCGGCCGGGTCAGGCGCAGGTCCCGCATGTAGTGATCGGCGTAGGCCGCGAGGTTGGCGAGGTCGCCCAGGTAGTCGAATACCTCCTCGGGCGCAGCCGGAACGCGGGCGCGAACCTCGACCGGTTTCATGGCTGGCGTAGCGACCTCATGCCGGACGGAGGGAGTGTATGGCTTGGTCCGCGCGCTTACATTGGTGCCCCAAGCCCCGAAAGGCGAGATAGAATGAGCTCGTTCCTGCCGGGCACCGCTTAGCGCTGTGCGGCCGCGGACGCACGAGGATCGAGAAGAGGGCGACGAGGGGAGCTCAGATGGATTCGTTCAAGACCGGCACGCTCTCCGGAGCCGGGACTTTCAGATGCGAATCGTGCGGCTTCGCGGTCGCGCTGCAGGAGCGAGACACCCTGCCGGCCTGCCCGCACTGCCGCAGCGCACGCTTCAGCCGCTCCTCGATGTTCGCCGAGCACGCCCAGGCCGAGCCCTGGGGCGCGTACGAGACCGCTCCGCCCGAGTGGCTCCCGGGGGTGCGCGAGGATCTGAGCGGGGATGGTGACCATCTCGCCTACCGCGAGGACGGCGAGGACGGGGCGCTCGAGGTGGTCGACCTCGAGGGCGAGTGGACCCGGATCGGGCGCTCCGGGGCAGCCGACGTGCAACTCGACGACCCAACGGTCTCGCGCCGTCACGCGCTCCTCCATCGGACTCAAGGCTCTGTGCGACTGCTCGACGACCGCAGCCTCAACGGCGTGTTCGTAAACGGCGAGCGCGTCGAGTCGCACGTGCTGGTCGACGGCGACCAGGTGGCGATCGGCCGCTTCCACCTCTACTTCGTAACCTCCGCGAGCCGCGCCACGGGCCGCTTCGCAGCGCACGCGGGCGTCGAGCACGCCTAGCCTCCCGAGCCACACGCGCCCGTCGAGCAGGCCGAGCGCCCGGCGTCGCAGCCGAGCGCCCTTCGACTGGGCAGGCGCGGGTCTAGGCACCGGGTCCCACCACCCGATCTACGGCAGGCGCGGGGGCGGGTTATAGTCGCGCGCGATGGCGACCACGATCGCGGTTCTCTCGCAGAAGGGCGGCACCGGCAAGACCACGGCGGTGCGCACGCTCACCGACGTGCTGCGCCGCACCGGCCTCGAGGTGCTCGCGATCGACATGGATCCGCAGGGCAACCTCTCCGACTACTTCGACGTCCCCTCCGACGCGCAGCCGACGCTCGCTGACGTGCTCGCCGGCCAAGCCCGGGCGGTGGACGCGATCCACGGCGATGTGCTGCCCGCGAACCTGGGGCTGGCGGAGTCGGAGCTCGTGCTGGGCGGCAAGATGGGGCGCGAGATGACTCTCCGTCGGGCGCTTCGGGAGGTCAAGCGCCGCTACGACGTGATCATGATCGACTGCCCCCCGTCGCTCGGGCTGCTGACGGTGAACGCGGTGGTCGCCGCCGACTACGCCCTGCTGACGACCGAGGGCGAGTACTTCTCGCTGCAGGGCGTCGAGCAGGCGCTCGAGGTGGTCGAGCTCGCCCGTGAGAACCTGCAGCCGGACCTCGAGTGGCTGGGCGTGGTGCTCAACATCGCCGATCTGCGAACCACGCACTCGCGCGAGGCGCAGCAGCAGCTCAGGGAGCGATTCGAGGACAAGCTCTTCCAGACACCGGTCCGCAAGTCGATCCGCTACGCGGAGTCGGCCGAGCGCGGAGTGTCGATCCTCGACTTCCGCCCGCAGCTGGGGGTCGACTACCTGGACGTCGCGGACGAGCTGCTCGACCGCGTCGGCCTCGAGCAGGCGCGCGAGCAGCTGCCGGCGCTGCGCGAGTCGCTCGTCCCGGCCTGAGCACGGCTCGGACTCCGGGCCTGCCGCACCCGCCGACCCCTGCGCCAGCGCCCGAGCCGCGCCCAGATCCTCGAGGCACCCGCACCTTACGCCTCCCCCGCTGGTTGTAGAAGGCGAAAGGCCATGTGCGGCGAATCACGCGCATGCACATCAAGAAGGAACGCGAAGCAAGCCGCGGACGCGCCGACGAGGCAGCTGTAGGCCTGCAAAGGAGGCAACAATGACCAAGCGAATCCTGATGGCGGCACTCCCCGCCCTGATCGTCTGGGGCGGCGTGGCGGTAGCTCAAGAGGGCGGAACCACCAACGGCGACAACCGGATCATCGGCAGCTCGGGCAACGACACGCTCGACGGGGCCGGCGGCGACGACGAGATCAGAGGCCAGGAGGGCGACGACATCATCGACGGCGGCACCGGCGGGGACGCCCTGAACGGCGGCGACGGCACCGACGTGCTCGACGGGGGCGTCGGCAACGACATCCTGGACGGCAGCGCAGAGCGCGACTTCCTCAGCGGCGGCAGCGGCAACGACACGATCGCCGACAACGAGGGCAGCAACATCATGTCCGGCGGCCAGGGCAACGACATCCTCACCGGCAGCGACGTCTCCGACTCGATCAACGGCGGCTCCGACGAGGACAGGATCCGTGGTCAGGGCGGTAACGACGGGCTCAGCGGGGCATCGGGCCGCGACGACATCGAGGGCGGCTCGGGCAACGACCGCATCGACGGCGGTCTCGGCAGGGACCAAATCGACGGCGACGCCGGCGGCGACAACATCGTCAGCTTCGATGCCCAGCGCGACGTCGTTGCGTGCGGCTCGGGGTCGGACACCGTGCGCGCCGACGGCGGCGACAGCGTCTCGCGGGACTGCGAGCGCGTGTTCGTGACGGGCCGCTAGCGGTCCACGAGCTGGAGGCTGGTGGTCCACCGGCGGGGCCAGCCAAGACAGTGAGCAAGGGGGCGGCTGCGAGGCCGCCCCCTTCTCATTCTCAGCTCTCGAAGCGGTAGACGACGCCGGGCGGTGCAGGGGCGTGCTCTGCAAGGCGCGGCAGCGCCTGACCGAGCACCGAGGCGAGCACCTCCCCGCTGCGGCCGATCAGACGCATCAGCTCCTCGACGGGCGTCGGAGCGTCGGGCCTGACGCCGTTGGCGTGATCGGTCACGTAGCCGAGCAGGCCGAACGGAAGCTCCGACTCGCCCGCCAGCACGGCCTCCGGGCCGGCGGTCTGGCTGACCGCGCTCACACCGCAGGCGGCGAGCATCGCTATCTCAGAGCGCGTGTTGAAGCGCGGACCGTCGACGTGCCCGTAGCAGCCGCCGTCGCGCACCGGCACGCCCGCCGCCTCCGCGCCCGCCAGCAGCGCCGCGCGCACGCCGGGCGAGAAGGGATCCTCGAGGATCCAGTGGCCACGCCGCGGATCGCCGGGCTCGTCGTAGAGGGTGCAGAGCGAGCCGTCCGGAAGCCGGTTGGCCGGGAAGTGGAGCTCGTCGAAGGCCACGAGCGATCCGGGCTCGAGCTCGGGCTCGACGCCTCCGCAGACGGTCACCGCGACCACGCAACTCGCCCCGAGGTCGGCGAGCGCGGTCATGTTGGCGCGGTGGTTGACGTGGTTGGAGAGCCGGTGGTGGCCTTCGCCGTGACGCGAGACGTGCAGCACGCGCACCCCGGCGAGCGTGCCGGGAGTGACGGTCGCGGGACCGAAAGCCGTTTCGACCTCGCGCGGCTCCTCCGCCTCGAGATCGGGGAGCGCGTAGGTGCCCGTGCCGGTGATCACGCCAACAACGGTCATCCGACGAGCCCCCGCTCGCGCAGCTCCGCCACTGCCTCGTCGCCGCGCTCGTCCACGGTCTGGCGTGCGACCCACTCCGCCAGCTCGGGCAGCCCATCGGCGAGCGTGCGCTCGGCCTCGAACCCGAGCAGCTCGCGAGCGCGCGCCGTGTCCGCGAAGCAGTGCCGGATGTCACCGGAGCGATACTCGCCGGTCACGTCGGGCTCGAGATCGGACGCGAGCGCGCTCGCCAGGGAGCGCGCCAGCTCGCCGATCTCGACGCGCGCGCCGGTCGCGACGTTGATCGCGTGGCCGGGAGCGGCGGCCGCGTCGAGCGCTGCGAGGTTGGCGCGCGTCACGTCGGCCACATGCACGAGATCGCGGATCTGGAGGCCGTCCTCGAACACGCGCGGCGCGCGCCCCGAGAGGATGCGCGCCGCGAAGATCGCAGCCACGCCGGTGTAGGGGTTGCCGAGCGCCTGACGCGGCCCGTAGACGTTCAGGTAGCGCAGGGGGACGACCTCGAAGCCGTAGGCGCCGCCGAGCACGAGCCCGAGCTCCTCCTGATCGCGCTTGGTTATGCCGTAGACGCTCGTCGGCCGCAGCGGCCGGTCCTCGTCGGTCGCCGTGGGCTCGACGGGCTCCCCGCAGAGCGGGCAGCGAACCTCCCAGTCACCCCGGCGAAGCTGCTCGGTCGGGCGGACGGGCGGCGCGACCACACCGTCGCGCGAGCAGCGATAGGCGCCCTCGCCATAGACGACCATCGATGAGGCGACGACCAGCCGCCGGATGCGCTCACGCCCTGCGATCAGCGCCTCGAGCAGCGTGGCGGTGCCGCCCGAGTTGGCGTCGACGGCCTTGCGGACGTTGATCATCGACTC
>JBBSNQ010000111.1:0-5160 GCA_038232575.1 Solirubrobacterales bacterium
GATTCCGGGATTGTCCTGAAAGCGCAGCAGGACACGATCGCCGGGACGGACCGTAAGGCGTTCCCGCGGCGGGCCGGTCACCTCCTGGACGACGCTGCACGCGCTCTCGCTCACATCGGAGCCCTTCTCACAGCCACAGCCTACGCCTCGCGCGTGCCGCTCGCGTCGGATCTCCCGCCCGATCGAAGCGGGCGGCTGGCGGGCCGTGGTGCGCCAGACGGCTCACGCGCGGGTGGCGACGGTGGGGACCTCGTCGCCGGCCGCGAGCGAGGGCGTTAGCGACGCACCACCCGCATCCGAGAGTCACTGCGCAACCAACGTCGCGTGAGCCCGAACCGAGCGCCGCGACGAGGACCTCACCGGAGCCAGGCCGCGCGCAAGCAAACGCCCAAGGTGCTGTTCACCCGGTAGCCCGCCCCGCCCGCTGCCCCCTGCGGAACGCCCGCGAGCGCACGTCGAGCGACACCACCTCCTGCTCGATCCGCCGCACCAGCTCCGCATAGATCCCCTGCGTGCCCCCCGCTCCGCGGCGAACCGCCCCCACCAGATAGCCGAGGCGCAGCGCCGCGGGCCCGTCCGGCTGCGCCCGCGCCCGCTCTCCGAGGCTCGTGGCCACGGGGAGCAGAGCGGAGCCGAGCCTCGTGACCTCGGACGCGTCGCTCGAAGGGACGAAGCACGCCGAGATCGGCGCCCCGTCAAGCCGCACCGGAGCAGGCGCGGCGCGCAGAGCCGCCTGTATCGCCGCGGGCTCGCTCCTGCAGCCCGCTGGCACCGTGCGCTCGCCGGCGCATCCGACCGCCGCCAGCAGCACGCTGAGCGCGGCAGCGGCGCAGGTATGTCGCAGACACGGCGGCACGGCGTAGGCCGAAGACTCGCACGACGGTGGGGGCGCCGCGCCGCCGAGCGAGTCGCACCGCCCGGCGAGTCCCGGCGTCGAGCAGCACGCGCCGGCGAGCGCTGCCTTCGCGCCCACCTCGCTCCATAGAATCGCCCGCCCGTGAGCCACTTCAGCCCGGTCGACCCCGCCCAGTCGTTCCCCGACCTCGAGCAGCGCGTGCTCGAGCGCTGGCGCGAGCGCGACATCTTCCGGGAGTCGATCCGGCGGCGCGAGGGCGCCACGCCGTTCGTCTTCTACGAGGGGCCGCCGACGGCGAACGGCCGGCCGGGCTCCCACCACGTACTCTCGCGCGTCTTCAAGGACGTCTTCCCGCGCTACAAGACGATGCGCGGTCACCTCGTGCACCGCAAGGCGGGCTGGGACTGTCACGGCCTGCCCGTCGAGCTCGAGATCGAGCGCCAGCTCGGTATGAGCTCGAAGGAGGACATCGAGCGCTACGGGGTGGCGGAGTTCAACGCGCGCTGCCGCGAGTCGGTCTTCGCATACATCGAGGAGTGGAACCGCCTGACCGAGCGGATCGGCTTCTGGATCGACACCGACGATGCCTACGTAACGCTCTCGAACGACTACATCGAGTCAGTCTGGTGGTCGCTGAAGGAGGTCTGGAAGAAGGGCCTGCTCTCCGAGGGCCACAAGGTCGTGCCCTACTGCCCGCGCTGCGGGACCGCACTCTCCTCGCACGAGGTAGCGCAGGGATATCGCGAGGTCGTCGATCCCTCGGTCTTCGTGCGCTTTCCGATCGCAGGCGAGGAGGGCGTGTCGCTGCTCGGCTGGACGACGACGCCCTGGACGTTGATTTCGAACGCAGCGCTCGCGGTCCATCCCGAGGTCACCTACGCGCGGGCCCGCGTCGATGGCGGGAGCGAGACGCTGATCGTCGCCGAGCCGTTGCTCGAGCGGGTGCTCGGCGAGGGCGCAGAGGTGATCGAACGGGTCCGCGGAAGCGAGCTGGCGGGGCTGCGCTACGACCCCCCGTTCCCCTACGTCAGCGACTTCGGGGAGCGCGGTCACAGCGTGCTCGAGGCCGACTTCGTGACGACCGAGGAGGGCACCGGCGTCGTGCACACCGCTATCGCATTCGGTGAGGACGACTTCCGCCTCGGCGAGGCCTACGGCCTGACGATTCAGAACCCGGTGCGCGAGGACGGGACCTTCGACGAGCGTGCGGGGCCTTTCGCCGGGCGCCGCGTCCGCGAGGCCGACGCCGACATCGTCACGGCGCTCGAGGCCTCCGGCCGCCTCTACCGGGCGGAGCCCCACACCCACGCCTACCCGCACTGCTGGCGCTGCGACACCGCGCTTCTCTACTACGCCAAGGCGAGCTGGTACGTGCGCACGTCCGAGATCAGGGACCGCCTGCTCGCGGCCAACGAGACGATCGACTGGCATCCGCCCCACATCAAGCACGGGCGCTTCGGACACTGGCTCGAGGGCAACGTCGACTGGGCGCTCTCGCGCGAGCGCTACTGGGGCACGCCGCTGCCCGTCTGGCGCTGCCCGTCCGGACACGAGCTCTGCATCGGCTCGGTGGCGGAGCTGCGCTCGCTCGCCGGCGAGGTACCAGAGGACCTGCACAAGCCCTACATCGACGCGGTCACATTCCCCTGCGGGGACTGCGACGGACAGATGCAGCGCACGCCGGAGGTGATCGACGCCTGGTGGGACTCGGGCTCGATGCCCTTCGCGCAGTGGCACGCGCCGTTCGAGAACGAAGCGCTCTTCGCCGAGCGGTTCCCGGCCGACTACATCTGCGAGGCGCTCGACCAGACGCGCGGATGGTTCTACTCGCTGCTCGCGGTCTCGACGCTGCTCTATGACCGCTCCCCCTACGAGACCGTCCTCTGCCTCGGGCTGATCCTCGACCCCGATGGGCGCAAGATGTCGAAGAGCCACGGCAACGTCGTCGTTCCGTGGGAGGTGATCGACCGCCATGGCGCCGACGCCTTCCGCTGGTACTACTTCACCTCGAAGCAGCCCTGGGACGGCTACCGCTTCTCGGTCGAGACGATCGGCGAGGCCGTGCGCCAGTTCATGCTGCAGCTGTGGAATACCTACGCGTTCTTCGTGCTCTACGCGAACGCGAACGACCTACCGCTGGCGCGCATGGACGCGCCGCCTGCAACCGATCTCGACCGCTGGATGCTCTCCCGCCTCGACGCCACCTGCGAGGCGGCAATCGAGCACCTGGATGACTACGACACCGCCGGCGCCGGACGTGCGATCGCCGAGCTCGTCGACGACCTCTCGAACTGGTACGTGCGCCGCTCGCGGCGGCGCTTCTGGGACGGTGATCCTGCGGCCTTCTCGACGCTTCACGCGTGCCTCGTGACGATCAGCAGGCTGCTCGCGCCGCTTACGCCGTTCGTGGCCGACGAGCTGCACGAGAACCTCGACGCCTCCGAGCCCTCGGTGCATCTGTGCGACTACCCGGAGCCGCAGCCGGAGCGCCGCGACCCGGAGCTCGAATGGGACATGCAGGTCGCCCGCGACGCGGTGGAGCTGGGGCGCGCAGCGCGCGCCCAGGCCGGCCTCAAGGTGCGCCAGCCGCTGGCGGAGGCGGTCGTTGCCGCCGTCGAGCGCGAGCGCGCAGCGATCGAGCGCTTCCAGGCGGTCGTGCTCGAGGAGCTGAACGTGAAGCGCGTGCGCTACGTCTCGGAGGCCGACGAGCTCGGCCGACTCGAGCTCAAGCCCAACTACCGCGCGCTCGGGCCGCGCTTCGGGTCGCTCATGCCGCAGGTGGCAGCGGCCGTCGAGGCGCTCGACGCCGGCACCGCCGCGCGCACGCTGCGCGAGGGCGGCAGCGTGGGCGTGCAGGTCGGAGGCAGCGAGCACGTCCTCGAAGGGGACGACCTCCAGATAGCGCTCGCACCGGTCGAGGGCTACCAGCTCGAGCGCTCGGGGGCGCACGCGGTCGCGCTCAACCTGGAGCTCGACGACGACCTTCGACGTGAGGGGCTGGCGCGCGAGGTGGTCCACGCCGTGCAGGGCGCGCGCAAGTCGGCCGGACTGGCGGTGGAGGATCGGATCTCGCTGAGGCTCGCAGGCGAACGCGAACTGCTCGACGCCGTCCGCGCGCACGACGCCTATGTAAGCGGTGAGACGCTCGCGAGCGGCCTCGCCTACGACGGCGCCGAGATCGAGGGAGCAACACGCGCCGAGATCGAGGGTCGTGAGCTCCTGATCCGGCTCGAGCGCAGCGAGGCGGCCGGGGCGAGTCAGGACTGACGGCGCACCCCGGGTGAGCGCGGACGGCGCAGCCCAGGCGAGCGCCCCGCGGGCGAGTCAGCCCTGCAGCTCGCCCCCCATCGCCCAGTCCCCCTGCTCGGAGTCCTTGAAGCGGATCCAGACGTGCTCCGGCTGGGTCTTGCCGACCTCGACGAGCAGGTCGGTGAGCTTCGCGGCGAGCTCCCGCTTCTGCTCCGGCGAGCGCCCCTCGTACCACTCAATCGTGACAATCGGCATGGTCGGTGCTCCCCGAGCGCGACGGACTCGCTTGGACCTGGGCGGCGTTGCGGGGCGCCTGCGCCCTAGGCGAGGGCGGGCTCGAGCTCCTGCTCGAGCCTGTTCTTGGGCAGCGTGCCGATCACCTTCTTGGCCTCCTGCCCGTTGCGGAACAGGATCAGTGTCGGGATCGACATGACGCCGTAGTTCATCGCCGTCTGCGGGTTGTCGTCGACGTTGAGCTTGACCACGCGCAGATCCTCGCGCTCCTCGTTCAGCTCCTCGAGGATCGGGGCAACGACGCGGCACGGACCGCACCACGGCGCCCAGAAGTCCACGAGCACGCTGTCGGCGGCCTCGAGAACCTCGGCTTGGAAGTTCGTGTCGGTGACCTCGGTGATCGCTCCAGCCACAGTGAGGGCTCCTTGCTTTTCGATTCCGGTCTGGTTCCGGCTCGGTCTGCCGTAACCCCTGTGAAGATGGCTCAAACGATAGCGTCGGCTATGCGGAGCGGCCAGCCGCGACCGCCGCGGACCGCACACGCCGGACCCTGAGCTTGAGCGCCGGCACCCCCCAGACCGCCTCCGCCACGATCCCTCCGCTCATCTTCGACGCGCCGGCGCGGCGCTCGTGGAAGACGATCGGCAGCTCGTGGACGCTGAAGCCGAGACGCAGCGCGCGGTAGGTCAGCTCGATCTGAAAGCCGTAGCCGCGTGCCCGCACCTGCGAGAGATCGAGCGCCTCGAGCACCTCGCGGCGAAAGCACTTGAAGCCGCCCGTCAGATCGTGGACGGAGACGCCCAGAATCGCCCGCGCATAGA
>JBBSNQ010000112.1:0-5106 GCA_038232575.1 Solirubrobacterales bacterium
ACCGTCGAAGCGGCGCCCGCCGTGACCCTCGAAGGTGGCTAGCAGCGGCGCGTGCTCGCGCGTGTGCTCGGTGAGCGGATGACTCGGATCGCAGCCGTGGTCGGCGGTTAGCACGAGCATGTCCGCCGGTCCGAGGCGTTCGAGCCAGCCGGCTACCGCGACGTCTATCTCCTGCAGCGCGGCGTGGAAGCCGTGCACGTCCTTGCGATGGCCGTAGACCTGGTCGGTGTCGACGAGGTTCGCGAACACGAGCCCTTCCTCCAGCGTGTCGATGAGGCCGCTCGTCGCGGCGATCGCCTCGGCATTGTCCGAGCCCCGGTGCTCCTCGGAGATGCCGCGGCCGGCAAAGACCTGGGCGACCTTGCCGACCGCGTGAACGGGAATGCCACGCTCGGCGAGCTCGTCGAGGTAGGAGCGCGCGGGCGGCTCAGAGGCAAAGTCTCGCCGGCCATGCGTGCGCCGGAAAGCGCCCGGCTCACCTGCGAAGGGGCGCGCGATCACCCGCCGGACCTCGTGCTCGCCGCGCAGCAGGCGACGGGCCTCGCCACACAGGGCGTAGAGCTCGCGCTCAGGCATCACGTCGACATGGGCGGCGAGCTGGAAGACCGAGTCCTGAGAGGTGTAGAGGATCGGCTGGCCGCTCTCGAGGTGCTCGGCGCCGTAGCGGTCGATCGCCTCGAGACCGTCGCAGACCCGGTTGCAGAGGACCTCGATGCCGGTGGCGGCGCGTAGCGGCTCGAGCACCGCGGCGGGGAAGCCGTTCGGGTAGGTCGGAGCCTCCTCCGCGACGACGCCCATCAGCTCCCAGTGGCCACAGGTCGTGTCCTTGCCCGGACCGAGCGCTCCGAGCCGGCCGTGCAGGACGGGCGCCGCGGACGGAGGCACCCCGTCGAGCTCGAGTGCGTTGCCGAGCCCGAGCTTCTCCAGTGTGGGCAGCTCCAGGCCACCCACAGCATGCGCGAGGTGGGCGAGCGTGTTGGTCCCCGCGTCGCCGTAGCGCTCGGCGTCGGGCAGCGCGCCGGCGCCGCACGCGTCGAGCACGACGACGAAGGCCCGACGAGGACCGCTCACGGCTTGCGCTCGGACGCCATGGCGGCGGTTCTAGCAGGCGCGCGCAGGTGTGCGACGCAACAGGTCGGCGCGACAGGTCGGCGCAACAGGTCGGCGCGAGCGCGCCGGCCGCCTAGGCTCCAGCCAGCGTCGCCCTGGGATGCGCCGCGAAGTAGACGTCCTTGAGCCGGTCGCTCGAGAGGTGCGTGTAGAGCTGGGTTGTCGCGACGTCGGCATGGCCGAGCATCTCCTGTACCGAGCGCAGGTCGCAGCCGCCCATCAGCAGGTGCGTGGCGAAGGTGTGCCTGAGCGTGTGCGGGCTCATCCTGTTGGCGAGGCCCGCCGCCTCGGCGTGGCCGCGGACGATCTTGTAGAGGCCCTGCCGCGTGAGCGCGCCGCCGCGGAAGTTGAGGAAGAGGTGTCCCTCGACGCGATCGATCGGTGCGAGCGCAGGACGGCCGCGCTCGAGGTAGATGCGCAGAGCCGCTATCGCCCGCGACCCGACCGGGACGACGCGCTCGCGCGAGCCCTTGCCGCGCGCCCGCACGAGCTTCGCGTCGAGGTCGACGTTGCCGATCGCGAGGCCAACCGTCTCGGAGGCACGCAACCCGCAGGCGTACATCAGCTCGAGCAGGGCGCGGTCGCGCAGCGCCGTCGGCTCGCTGCCGCGCGGGCGCTCGAGCAGCATGCCGACCTCGTCGCGGTTGAGCACGCGCGGCAGCTTCCCGTTACGGCGCGGCGCCGTGAGCGCCGCCGTGGGGTCGGACTCGCGCACGCCCTCCCGCCGCAAGTGGCGGTAGAAGGAGCGCAGCGATGCGGCCTTGCGGTGGACGGTCGCCGGCGATGCCTCGCAGCCTCCCGCTCCGAGCGTCAGCGCCGTCAGGTAGTCCGAGAGCTCCCCCGCGGTCGCCTTCAGCGCCGAGCTGCCGCGATCCTCGAGGAAGCGGCCGAGCTGCAGCAGGTCGGAGCGGTAGGCCTCGAGCGTGTTGCGCGAGAGGCCGCGCTCGAACTCTAGGTAGGCGAGGAAGTCGAGTACGAGCTGGCCGTGGTCCTGTCGGTCGCCGGCGGAACCCGTGCCGGGGGAAGCCTCCCCGGAGGAAGCCGCGCCGGAGCGCCCTGCGTCGGCGGGCTCCTCGCGCTGGCGCCCGTTCTGCGCGGGCGGTCTGCGCGTGCCCGCGGCCGCTCCCGTGCCTGCGGCCGCTCCGCGCTTTGTGCGCCGGGGCTTGCTCTTCTCCGTGACAGTTGCCACGGTGCGTTGAGTTCCCCCACCCCGCCGGGATTCCTTGAGCGTGCAAAGCCGCTCTCAGAATCTCAGCTCGCCTCGGTCGCGCCCTCCTCGCCGTAGGCCCTGAACCAGAGCAGGCCGATCAGGCTCTTGGCGTCGCGGCAGCCTGCAATCGTCGCGTCGAGCCCCGACAGCGGATGGGCCTCCACCTCGATCCGCTCGTTCTCCTCCGACTGGGCGGGCGCGTCGTAGAGATCGCTGGCTATGTAGAGGTGGATCGACTCGTTCGAGAATCCCGGCGAGGCCCAGAAAGTCGTCGCGTACCTCCACGCGTGCGCTCCCTTGCCGATCTCCTCGGCGAGCTCGCGCTGCGCGGTCGCGAGCGGACCCTCGCCCTCGGCGTCGAGCTTGCCGGCCGGCAGCTCGAGCAGCCGCTGCTCGCCGATCACCTCGCGCGGCTGCGCGACCAGATACACCCGCTCACCGTCATGGGCGAAGACGACCACCGCGCCCGGATGGGTGACGAGCTCGCGCGAGACCTCCTCACCGTCGGCGTGGCGGAACCGCTCGACGCGCACGGTCGCGATGTGGCCGCTCCAGATGTGCTCCCCGCCGGTGTGCTCGAAGCCTGCGTGCTCGCCGCCCAGGTGCTCGAAGCCCGCGTGCTCACCGCCCGTGCGCCCCGAGCCCGACATCACGCGCTCCGCCCGACGAGCCCGAAGGTCACGTCCAGCATCGTCGCGAGCGCCTTGGTCGAGACGCGCTCGCCAGGCTCGTGATTGCGCTCGGTCGCGTTGGCGACGTTCACGCACGGAAGGCCGAGCCGGTTGAAGACGCTGGCGTCGCTGCCGCCGCCGGTCGCTATCGGCCGCGGCTCGATCCCGAGATCCTCGAGCGCGGCCGATGCCACGACCAGAGGCGGCGAGGAGCGCGGCAGCCGGTAGCCGCGAAAGAGCTCGTCGACGGTGGTCTCGACATCGCAGTCGGCGTCGCTCGCGGCCTCGGTGATCGTGTCGATCATCTCCGAGGCGAGCGCCGTCGCCCTGTCGTGGTCGACTGAGCGCGCCTCGAGCTCGACTCGGCAGCGCTCGGCGACGACGTTGGCGGCCGTTCCTCCCTCGATCCGCCCTACGTTCGCGGTCGTCTCGGCGTCGAGCCGGCCGAGCTTCAGTGCTCCGATCGCGGCGGTGGCGGCGGCGATCGCGCTGCGACCGTCCTCCGGCCTGATCCCGGCGTGTGCGGCCTGTCCGCGAAACGACGCCTCGAGCCGGTTGTAGGTGGGCGCAGCCACGACGAGCTCGCCGGCCGGGGAGGCGTGGTCGAGCACGAAGCCGTACTCCGCGTGCAGCAGGTCGCGCTCGAGCGCCTGGGCGCCGGCGAGCGCACGCTCCTCGCAGGTCGTGAACAGCAGCTCGACGCCGACCGAAGCGCCTTCCGCGGCCAGTCGCTCGGCGACGATCAAGAACGCAGCAACCGCTGCTTTGTTGTCGGCGCCGAGGATCCCCTCGTTGCGGTTGTGGAAGTAGCCGCCCTCGCGCGCGACCTCGATCGGCGCGTCGAGCGGGACCGTGTCGAGATGAGCGCAGAGCAGGATCGTGCGCGCGCCCTCTGGTCCCGGCACGCGGGCGAGCAGGTTGCCGCAGTCGGAGCCGGTCTCCGTTCGGCTCCCGTCCTCCTCGACCTCGAGACCCGCCGCCCGGAGCCGCCTCGCGACCGCGTCAGCCATGGCCCGCTCGTGCTGCGAAGGGCTCTCGATCTCGCACAGCTCGACGAAGAGCTCGAGCAGGCGCTCCCTCTCCCCGCTCGAGGCCCGCGGAACCAGGGCTGCTGGCACGGCTACCGGCGGTGGTCCACTACTGGGCCACTAGCGCGTCTGTGCCTCGGCGGACCATGCCTGGCGCGCTTCGCCGTCCGCCTCCACGCCGACATCCTCCGACCGCCCGCGCGCACGCTCGAGCGCCGCGCCGACGAACTCGCGGAAGAGCGGCTGCGGCCGCAGCGGCCGCGACTTGAACTCCGGGTGGAACTGCGAGGCGACGAAGAAGGGGTGGTCGGCCAGCTCAATCACCTCGACGAGGCGGTCGTCGGGCGAGGTGCCGCTCGCGATCAGGCCCTCCTGCTCGAGCCGGCGCCGATAGTGGTTGCTCACCTCATAGCGGTGGCGGTGGCGCTCGTAGACGACGGGCTCGTCGTAGATCGCCCGCGCGCGCGTATCCGGGTGCAGCTTGACGGGGTCGGCGCCGAGCCGCATCGTCGCGCCCATGTCGCGAACGTCCTTCTGCTCGGGGAGCAGATCGATCACCGGGAACGGCGTCTCCGGATCGAACTCGGTCGAGTTCGCGCCGGACATGTCGGCGACGTGGCGCGCGAACTCCGCGACGGCGACCTGCATCCCCAGGCAGATCCCGAGATAGGGGACGCGCTGCTCGCGCGCGAAGCGCGCCGCGAGGATCTTGCCCTCGATGCCGCGCACGCCGAAACCACCGGGGATGAGAATGCCGTCGCAGCCGCCGAGCTCGCGCTCGGCCTCCTCGCGGTCGAGCCCCTCGGCGTCGATCCAGACGATCTCAACTCGCCCGCCGTGATGGATGCCGCCGTGGTGGAGCGCCTCGATCACCGACAGGTAGGCGTCCTCGAGCTGGACGTACTTGCCGACCAGGCCGATGCGGACCGGCGTGGTCGCCGCCTCGTCGCGCTTGACGAGCGCCTCCCACTCGCTGAGATCGGCGGACTCGGACTCGATCCCGAAGTGCTCGAGCATCTGGCCGTCGAGCCCGTCGGCGCGCAGGGAGAGCGGCACCTTGTAGATCGAGTCGACGTTGCGCGCCGAG
>JBBSNQ010000113.1:0-5098 GCA_038232575.1 Solirubrobacterales bacterium
CCGCGATCTTGAGGCCCGGCCAGTGGGACAGCCTGATCGACCGCCTGCGCGAGATCGACAACCCGGCCGTCTCGACCAAGAAGTCGCGCTTCTCGCTGCCCGTCAAGCGCCGCGCCAGCCAGGCGCACAAGGGCGAGTAGGCGCAGTCCCGAGCGGGCGGGCCGTGGAGCCTGAGGGCTCGTTCGCGGGATCCGCGACCTCGTTCGCGTTCGTGCAGCTCGAGTTCGGCTTCGAGCTCGGGCCACCGGATGGCCGCTACGTCGTGCGCGGCGGGCCCAATGCCGAACCGCACCGCGTGGTCGTGCTGAGCACGCTCGCCGCGCCGCGAGGCTCCCCCCAGCGGAGCCTCGGCTCGCGGCTTCGCCGCCGGCCACGCACCGTTACCGACGCCGAGCCCGCGCCCGCCCCCACAGGGCGCGCGACTCTGATTGATCCCGCCCCGCTGGACGCCACGAGCGCGCAGGAACGCCTCGCTCGACTGCGCGAGGAGCAGCCAGAGCTCGAGGCCGAGGCAGCCGAGGCGGTTCGCGAGCTCAACCGCATGCTGCGCGCTCACCGCGCAGCGGCCGCCGACCCCCACGTGCGCGAGGTGGCCATGGGGCAGGCGCTCGTCGTGCGTGCCGGCCATGGCGACGGAGAGCAGGTCGCCCGCGGGCGCTTTGCCGAGGCCTGCGAGCTGCCGGCGTCGGCACGCCGCGAGCGCCGATCGCGCCGATCGGAGCTGCTCGCTCCACAGGAGCGGCTCGCCGCGATGCTCACCGGGCGCGAGCAGCTCCACGCCGCCGACGAGCTCGTTCTGCGCGCCCGCGCCGACATCGACGCCGAGCGCCCGCGCGAGGCCGCCCTGCAGGCGCGCATAGCGTTCGAGGCGCTGCTCGCCGAGCTGCCGGCCGACGCGCCCGACCGCGCCGCGCTCGAGCAGAGCCGCGACGCCATCGCCGAGGCGGCCAACGACGCCCTCACCGGTGATCCCGCGGAGCACCTGAGTGCCGCGGTGGCCGACGTCGTCGTCCACATGGCGCGCGCGGTGCGCCGACGTTCGCTGGCGAGAGAGCGGGAACGGGGCCACCCGGCCGCAGACGGCTGAGCGCGTGAGCTGTCGCCTTCCCCTCGCGCCTTCGGCGTACGACGCCCGCGCGTTGCGCCCTCGTCGTGTGCCTGCGGCGTGCGCCCTGTGCTCTTCTCCAGATCTTCACCGCTCTTTCACCGCTTTTTTACGAGCGGTTCATCGAAGCGGAGTTAACTGCGTGTCGTCACTCGACCACTCGGCTTCCACACGCGGACGGCGGGCGACAGATCGAGAACCGTTTACAGCGCCCCGGGGCGCGAGGGGAGAAGAGAGATGTCAGTCGAGGAAGCAGTCGTCACGCAGCTCCGAGAAAGAGGTCGCCCCTACGGCTCGAGGGGCCGCGGAAGGAGCGCCGACCGTCGTGTGCATGCCACGATCCGGCGGACGACCTCCGGCTCTGCCGGGCGCAGCTCCGTGGCGCGCAGCTCCGAGACGCGCAGCGGCGAGACGCTCGCTTCCACGAACCGGCGCTCGGCGCCCGCCCGCATCGGCCGCGCCTGGATCAACGGCCGCGAGGTCGGCGGCGACCAGGCGAGCTACTCGCAGCTCAGTACCGCGCTCGACTAGCGTCGCGGCCGCGTTTCAGCGCCGCGCTCGACCAGCCAGGATCGAAGCCCGACACGGTGTCCTGACTCGCGGTGTCGTGACTCGCGCTCGAGTTCAGACTGCTCGAGCAACATGCAGAACTCGACACTCGGCGCAGCCCATAAAGCGAGTGTCGAGAAATGCATGCTCCTCATGCATAAGTCGACATCCAACAGTTCGGAGTCGTCGAATGTAGGGTTTTGCATGCTCGCAGGCGCTGGCAGTGGTTCAGGCGCTGGCGGTGTAGCGGTCTACAGGCGGCCGACGCTGGCAGGCGTTTGGCGGCGAATCACTCCGGCGCGGGTGCGAGCGGGCACAGGCCGCGCGACCGGGCACGGCTCGCGCGCGAGCCTGCGCGTAGCATGGCGCGCCGATGTCCGAGGCCTTCTACGTCCGCGACGGCGACTGCTTCCTGCCGACCGAGCTCACGCGCGGTCCCTGGGATCCGGACTCCCAGCACGCGGGCCCGCCCGCGGCGCTGATCGGCCGCGCGCTCGAGCGCTGCGAGCCGCCGACCGGCGCGCAGGTGGCGCGCGTCACGCTCGAGATCCTGCGGCCGATACCGCTCGCCGCCCGGCTGTCCGTCGAGGCCTCTGTGGTGCGGCCGGGCCGCAGCGTCGAACTGCTCGAGGCGCGCCTGCTCGATGGCGAGCGCGAACTGGTGCGGGCGCGCGCCTGGCGGCTGCGCACCCAGGCGGTCGCCCTGCCGAGCGACCTGCCGGAGGAGCACGCGCCCCCCGGTCCCGAGCAGGGTCGCGAGGTCGCCTTCTTCCCGACCGGCCAGGAGGCCGGCTACCACACCGCGATGGAGGTCCGCTTCGTTGCCGGCGCCTACCGCGAGAACGGCCCGGCGACCGCATGGATGCGGATGCGCCATCCCCTCGTTGCGGGCGAGGAGCCCTCGCCCCTGACGCGCGTGCTCGTCGCCGCCGACTCCGGCAACGGCGTCTCGGGCGTGCTCGACTACCGCAAGTACCTCTTCGTCAACACCGATCTCAGCGTCCATCTGCACCGCCCGCCCGCGGGCGAGTGGGTCTGCCTCGACGCTGTCACCTACCCCACCCCGGACGGCATCGGGCTCTCGGATACCGCGCTGCTCGACGAGCGCGGCCGGATCGGACGAGCCGCGCAGACGCTGCTCGTGCGCCCGCGCGGCGAGGAGAGCGCCTGACGCTGTCGCGCGTGTAGCCGCGCAGGCGCTCAGCGGGCTGTGGCGAGTTGCCGCACGCTCAGCCAACCGCCGCGAGCAGCGCGTCGAGCTCAGCCTCGACGTCACCCTCAAGCTTGACCTCAGCGTCGGTGTCGTAGGGCGTGTCGCTCTGGGTGACGATCGCCAGCCGCCCGCCGCCCCGGAGCGTCATACGCGGCAGCCCGGCGACCGGGTGAACGACGAGCGAGGATCCCACGCACAGCATCAGGTCGGCCTCGGCGGCGAGGCTCTCCGCCGCGACCATCGCGCGCTCGGGCAGCAGCTCGCCGAAGAGCACCACCTCGGGCTTGAGCGGTGCGCCGCAGGAGTCGCACGCTGGAGCCCCCTGCCTCAGCGCGAGCAGCTCGAGCACACGGTCGATTCCGGCGCGCTCGCCGCAGCGCAGGCAGACGCTCGACTCGATCGAGCCGTGGACCTCGATCACATTCTCCGAGCCGGCCACCCCGTGCAGGCGGTCGATGTTCTGCGTCACTACCCCCTCGACGAGCCCGCGGCGCTCGAGCTCGGCGATCGCCTCGTGCGCGCGGTTGGGCCGCACGTCGCGCAAGCTCGCAAAACGCTCGCCGTAGAAGCGCCAGAAGCGATCGGGGTCGTGCCTCCACACGTCGATGTGGGCGACCTCCATCGGATCGACGTTCGCCCACATGCCCGTGCCGGGAGTGCGGAAGTCGGGGATGCCCGAGGGCACCGAGATTCCCGCGCCCGTGAGCACGACCGCCCGCTCGGCCCCCTGCAGCAGCTCCGCGAGGCGCTCGACCGACCCCATGTGGCTGAGCTCCCGGGCCGCGCGGCCCGGCCCTCACTTGCCCTTGAACTCGGGGCTGCGCTTGCCGAGGAAGGCCGAGATGCCCTCTTTGGCATCGGCCGAGCCGAAGGCCTTCGCGAACGCATCCTTCTCGGCCGCCAGTCCGGCGTCAAGGTCTCCGTGCGCCGAGACGTCCTTGATCAGCTGGGCGGCGATCGGCGCCTGCTGGCTGAGCTTGTGCGCCCAGCTGAGCACGTTGTCGAAGAGCTCGTGATCGGGGACGACCTGGTTCGCGAGCCCGACGCGCAGCGCCTCGGCAGCTCCGATCGTCTCGCCGGTCAGGTTCATCTCGAGCGCCTTGGCCTCGCCCACGAGCCGCGGCAGCCGCTGCGTGCCGCCGAAGCCGGGGATGATGCCGAGGTTGATCTCGGGCTGGCCGAAGGTCGCGCTCTCGGCGGCGATGCGGAAGTCGCACGCCATCGCGATCTCGCAGCCGCCGCCGAAGGCGATCGAGTTGACGGCCGCGATCGTCACAGTCGAGGAGCGCTCCATCCCGCGTCCGACGGCGTGGGCCTTGTCGACGAGCTCCGCACCCTGCTTGCCCGGATCCATCTTTGTGAACTCCTTGATGTCCGCGCCCGCCGAGAAGGTGAACGGGTTCGAGGAGGCGAGCACGGCGACCCGCGCCTTGCCGGCGATCTTCTCCCAGATCGTCCCCAGATCGTCGACGAGCTGCGGCGAGATCGGGTTGGCCGGCGGGCGGTTGAGCCAGACGATCGCGATGTCGCCGCGAGTCTCGAGCAGGATCGTGTCGGTCGAGCTGTCCTCGTCGGGCTGTGGGTAGGGGAAGAAGCCCTGGCCGCTCTTCTTGCCGAGCCTGCCCTGGGCGACGAGCCGGCGCAGCACGAGCGGCGGGGTGTACGCCTCGCCGTACTCGCGCTCGGCGCGCTCGAGCGCTTCGAGCACGTCGTCGAGGCCCTGGTCGTCGGCGCGCGCGAACGGTCCGGGAATGATCCCGGCGCCGGCCATCATGCCGATATCGATGTCCTTGATCCCGGCCACGCCCTCCTCGAGGACGAGGCAGGCCTCCACGAGCGCCTTGAGCGAGAAGCGCTCGACGAGGGTCTCGGTGGCGCTGTCAGCTGCCGTGGTCATAGAACCCCTTTCCGGTCTTCTGGCCCAGGTTGCCCGCCTCGACGAGCTCCTTCATCGCCGGTGAGACGAAGAAGCGCTCGCCGTGGCTTGCGTGCAGATGCTCGGCGACGTGCAGCACGGTGTCGAGGCCGAGCAGGTCGGCAAGGAAGAAGGGCCCCATCGGGGTCATCTTCGATTCCTGCACCACCCGGTCGATCTCCTTGAAGTCGAGATCGTGCTCGTCCTGCACGCGCCAGATCTCCGACGCGGCGGAGTTGAGGATGCGGTTGACCACGAAGCCCGCGGCCTCGCCGCAGCGCACGGCCTGCTTGCGGATCTGCTGGACGAAGTTGAC
>JBBSNQ010000114.1:0-5087 GCA_038232575.1 Solirubrobacterales bacterium
CGCGGCAGGACGCTCGTGATCAACCTGCCGGGGTCGCCGAAGGGGGTGCGCGAGTCCTGGCCGGTCCTCGAGCCGACTCTCCGCCACGCCGCGCAGACACTCGAGCGGGAGTGAGCGGGCCGCGGGGGCCGCGAGACCCGCGCCGGCAGCGAGGACCGCGCCAGCCGCGGCGGCCGGGACGGGCACGGGGGCGGCGCCTGCAAGCGTGGCCGGGACGACGGCCCCGGCGGTCGTGCTCGAGGGGCTCGAACGCCGCTACGGCGACCGCCTCGCGCTCGCCGGCATCTCCTTCACGCTCGGCGCGGGCCAGACGCTCGCGGTGCTCGGTCCGAACGGCGCGGGCAAGACGACGCTCCTGCGCGTGCTCGCCACGCTGCTTCGGCCGCACGCTGGCAGCGTGCTCGTCGCGGGCGCGAGGCTCCCCGGCGAGGCCGACGCGGCCCGCCGGCGCATCGGCTACCTCGGGCACGAGCCGCTGCTCTACCGCCATCTGAGCGCGCGCGAGAACCTGCGCTTCTACGCGCGCCTCTATGGCGTGGCGCCGCGGCGGGTCGAGGAGCTGCTCGACGCGGTCGGGATGGGCCGCCGCGCCGCCGCGGCGGTGCGCGCCCTATCGCGCGGGATGGTCCAGCGCCTGGCCGCCGCCCGCGCGGTGCTGCATGACCCCCAGCTTCTGCTGCTCGACGAGCCCCGGACTGCGCTCGACCCCGCGGCCGCCGAGCGGCTCGAGCCGCTGATCGGGCGAGCGTCGGGTCGGGCTCGCGTGCTGGCGACCCACGACGTCGAGGGTGGCCTGGCGGAGTGCGACCTCGCGCTCGGGCTGCGCCGCGGGCGGACGGCGTTCCTCGAGCCGCCCGGGCGGGCCGACTCCGGCGAGGTACGAGCGGAGCTGTATGGGTGAGGCGGACTGCCTCTCTCCCGATTCGCGCGGTGCTCTGCCGATGAGGCGAAAACGCACGCCGCCTGCGCTGGCGATGCGCAGGGAGCTTGCTCGGTGACCCGCGCCGCGCTCGCGATCCTCGCCAAGGACCTGCAGACCGAGCGCCGCACGGGCGAGGCGGTGCCGGCGATGGCGCTGTTCTCGGTCGCGGTGTTCGTGCTCTTCCGCTTCGGGCTCGACCGCGAGTCGCTCGAGGCGGGGCTGGCTGCGGGAGTGCTTTGGGTGACGCTGCTGCTTGCGGCGCTGCTTGGGGTGAGCAGGCTCTTCGCAGCCGAGCGTGAGCAGGACCTGCTCGACGGCGTCCTGCTCGCGCCGATCGACCGCACCGGGGTATGGATCGCCAAGGCGATCGCGCTGCTGCTCTACCTCATCGTCGTCGAGCTGATCGCGGTGCCCGCGTTCGCGCTGCTTCTGCTCGGGCCGCCGCTCACGACTGCATTGCCGGCGCTCGCGCTCACGCTGCTGCTCGCCAACGTCGGGATCGCGGCGGTCGGGGGGCTCGTGGCGGCGCTCGCGGCCGAGAGCCGTGCACGCGAGCTGATCACGGCGCTGCTGCTCGTGCCGCTGTCGGTGCCCGTCGTGCTGGCCGGCTCGGCGGCGAGCGCCCCGCTCTTCACGCTCGCCCAGCAGCCCGAGCAGCTCGGCCGCTGGCTGGCCTTGCTTGGCACCTACAATGTCATCTTCATCCTCATCGCGGTAGCCATCTTCGACTACCTGCTCGAGGATTGAGAGCCATGTTCGGTCGAGGCCTAGCCACACTCGCAGCGGTCGCCGCGCTCGTCTTCTCGGGGGCGCTCGCGATGGTCCTCTTCTACGCGCCGATCGACGCCGACCAGGGCTTCGTGCAGAAGATCTTCTACCTGCACGTGCCGATGGCGCTGGTTGCGCTCGCCGGCTTCGTCGCGGCGGGCGTGATGGCGGCGATCCACCTGCGCACCGGCGAGCGCGCGTGGGACCTACGCTCCTACGTCGCGATCCACCTCTCGACGATCCTCGGCGTCGGCGTGCTCGCGACCGGGTCGATCTGGGCGCGCGCCTCCTGGGGCCATTGGTGGGTGTGGGGGGAGCCGATGCTCGTCGCCTTCCTGATCGTCTTCCTGCTCTACGCCGTCTATCCGATGCTGCGCTTCTCGATCGAGGACCCCGAGCGCCAGGCGCGCTACGCGTCGGTGTTCGCGGTCATGGCGGGGGCGTTCGTGCCCGTCAACTTCGCCGCCGTGCGCTCGGCCGAGCCGCTCACCCATCCGCAGGTGCTCTCGACGACCGGCGGCAACATGCCGCCGGAGATGCTCGCGACGTTCCTCGTCTCGCTCGCGGGGATGACCCTCCTCTACCTGACCCTGTGGAAGCTCGAGATGACGGCCAAGCGCAGCTCGGAGGCCCTCAGGCGGCTCCAGCGGGGGCTCGCCCGCGACACCGATGAGGCGTCCGCGCGCGTCGCGCCGGCGACGCCGCCGGTGCCGGCGATCGGCGGGCCCTCGCCCGGGACGCCCGCGCGGGAGGCCGACTGAGGTGCCGGCCCTGCCGCTCGGCGAGGCCGGCGTCTACGTCGCGGCGGCATTCGTCGTGTTCGTCCTGCTGATCCTCGTCTACGTGGCGATCATCGGGGCGAAGATCGCGCGCGTCGAGCGCGAGCTGGCGTCGCTCAACGCGCCGGACGACCGCCGGGAGGGTTGATGGACGACGCCGAGGAGACGGGCCAGGGCAGCGACCCGCTGCTCGCGCTCGGGATCTCGCACAAGACCGCTCCGGTCGCTCTGCGCGAGCGCCTCGCGCTGCCCGACGGGCGCGCTGTGGGCGTGCTCGCCGATCTCGTGGCGCATCCGGCGATCGACGAGGCGGTCGCAGTCTCGACCTGCAACCGCGCCGAGCTGTACCTGACCGTCACCGATCCGGTCGAGGCCGAGAGCGCCGCGCTCGGGGCGCTCGCGCGGCAGGCGGGCATCCGCCCGACGGAGCTGCTCGGACGCCTCTACTCGATGCACGGGCAGGACGCGGTGCGCCATCTCTTCGAGGTCGCCGCGGGCCTCGACTCGATGATCATCGGGGAGGCGGAGATCCAGGGCCAGGTCAAGCGTGCGTATGAGCTCGCGCTCGTCGAGGGCGCGACCGGGCCGCTCACCAACCGCCTCTTCCGCGACGCGCTCGGCGCCGGCAAGCGCGTTCGCAGCGAGACCGGCATCGGGCGCTCGCGCGTGTCCGTCCCCTCGGTCGCGGCGGGGCTTGCGCGCGATGTGCTCGGTCCGCTCGAGTCGCGCAGCGCGCTGGTGATCGGAGCGGGCGAGACGGGCGAGCTCACGGCGCGCGCCTTCTCAGAGCTCGGCGTGCGCACGATGTTCGTCGCCAACCGCCGCCATGACCGGGCTATCGGCCTCGCTCAGCGCTTCGGGGGCGCCGCCGTGCGCTTCGACGACCTGCCCGCTGAGCTGATGCGCGCAGACATCGTGGTCACCGCGACGGACGCTCCGCATCAGATCGTCGGGCGCGAGGAGCTCGAGCTCGTCGCCGAGCAGCGCGACGGGCGGCAGCTACTGATGATCGACATCGCCGTTCCGCGCGACATCGATCCGTCGGTCCGCGAGCTCGGGGGCATCACGCTCTACGACATGGACGATCTCCAGCGCGAGGTGGCGCGCAACCTGAGCGGCCGCGAGGCGGAGGCCGCACGCGCCCGCGCGATCGTCGAGCAGGAGCTCGAGCGCTTCAGCGGCTGGCTCGCGAGCCTCGAGGCCGTGCCGACGATCGCCGCCCTATCGGCGCGCGGAGAGGCGATCGCCGCGCAGGTGCTGCGCGAGAACGAGTCCCGCTGGGAGTCGCTCTCCGACGCCGACAGCGAGCGCCTCGGCGTGATGGCGCGCGCAGTCGTGCGGCGCCTGTTGCACGAGCCGACGACGCGGCTCAAGCAGACGACCGATCCGCGCAGCTCATACGCGCGCGTTCAGGCGCTGCGCGAGCTCTTCGGCCTCGAGCCCGACGCGGAGGCGACGATCGCGCAGGCGTCACAGGAGGATCCTGGCGCCGCGGTCACCTCGCTCGAGTCGCACCGCCGACGCCAGCGCTCGGGCTAGCCGGAGATCGCGGCCTCGGCGCAAGCCGTGTACCTCAGCCCCGACGCGGCCGTGTACCTCAGCCCCCACTCTGTCGGGGCTGAGCGCCACAGTTGCGCTGGGAAGTCGCCCTCCTCGTGAGCGCGCTCAGGCTCGCCACCCGCGCCAGCGCGCTGGCACTCGCTCAGGCGGGCGCCGTGGCGCAGGCGCTCCGGCGAATCGATGCGAGCCTCGATGTCGAGCTCGTGCCGATCCGGACCTCGGGCGACGAGGGGTCTGCGGGTGCCCCGGCTCGGGGCACGACCGGGCACCCCTCGGCGGAATCCTCCGAGCCGTCTGTGGCACCCGGGCACTCGCCCGCACCCGACGACAAGTCGCGCTTCGTCAAGGAGATCGAGGAGGCGCTGCTCGACGGGCGCGCCGATCTCGGCGTGCACTCGGCGAAGGACGTGCCCGGCGAGCTGCCCGACGGGCTCGCGATCGTCGCCGTCCCCGAGCGCGCGGACGCTCGCGACTCGCTTTGCGGAGCGGCCTCGATCGACGGCCTGCCGGAGGGGGCGAGCGTCGGCACGAGCAGTCTCAGGCGCCGCTCCCAGCTGCTCGCGCTGCGACCCGATCTGCGCGTGTGCGAGCTGCGGGGGAACGTCGACACTCGCCTGCGGAGGTTGGCCGAGGGCGAGCACCATGCCGTCGTGCTCGCCGCCGCGGGGCTCGAGCGGCTCGAGCTCGAGCAGGGGCACCCGCTGCCTGCGGCCGAGATGACCCCGGCGCCCGGGCAGGGCTGCCTCGCGCTCGAGGCGCGTGCAGACGATGTTGCGACCGCGGCCACCGCCGCTCGCATCGGCCACGATCGCTCGCTCGTCTGCCTGACCGCCGAGCGCGCTCTCGTCGTGGCGCTCGGCGCGAGCTGCCGCACGCCCGTGGGGGCGCACGCTGAGCTCGGCGAGGAGGGCATCGACCTGTCGGCCTTCGCCGGGCTTCCCGACGGCTCGGCCTGGAGTCGAGACGCCTTGAGCGGGGAGTCCGGCGATCCGGCCGCGCTCGGCCGCTCGGTGGGTGAGCGGATGCTCGCGGCGGGCGCGGCGGAGATGCTCGCGCAG
>JBBSNQ010000115.1:0-5084 GCA_038232575.1 Solirubrobacterales bacterium
AGCGACTCGGCGCGCTCCCACACGGGAAGGGCGCCGCGGCGCACCACGGCGCCCGCATCGCTCGCCAGCATCATCTCCGAGAGGTGGCCGAGCAGCCCGAAGCCCGTCACGTCGGTCGCGGCGGAGACGCCGACGGCCTGCAGCGCCTCGCACGCGCCGCGGTTCAGGCGAGCGGCGACCTCGACGGCATCCTCGATCTCTGACTCCTTCACGATGCCGCGCTTGAGCGCCGTCGCGAGGATGCCGAAGCCGAGCGGCTTGGTAAGCACGAGCGCGTCGCCGGGACGCGCGCCGCCGTTGCGCACGACGCGCTCCGACTCGACCCAGCCGGTTGCCGAGATCCCGTACTTCGGCACGTCGTCCTGGAGCGAGTGGCCGCCGCAGAGCGCCGCCCCCGCCTCCTCGATCTTCGAGCCGCCGCCCTCGAGGATCTCGCGCAGCACGCCGAGGTCCAGCTTTGCCGGAAAGGCCGCGAGGTTGAGCGCCGTGATCGGCCGACCCCCCATCGCGTAGATGTCCGAGAAGGCGTTTGCTGCGGCGATCTGCCCGAAGCGGTAGGGATCGTCGACGACCGGCGGGAAGAAATCGACCGACTGCAGCAGCAGACCACCGCCGAAGGCGAGGTAGCCGGCATCGTCACGGCTCTCTATGCCGCTCGCCAGGCCCTCCGTATCGGCCGGGCCAAGGCCGTCAAGCGCCTGCTCCAGGTCCCCTGGAGCGAACTTGGCTGCTCAGCCGGAGCTCTGCGCGTACTGCGTGAGTCTGATCGTGCTCTGCTTCTCCATTCAGCGAGCATAGTGCGGGCGGGTTTCCTGGCCTGCCCCCCGCCGGGACCGGGCGGCGAAGACACGCCGCTCGCCGGCCAGCCGCCCCCTCAGCCGTCGCCAGCCCAGCCGGCCGCGCGTTCGAGCGCCCGCGCCCAGCCCGCCAGCAGGGTCTCGCGTTCGTCGGCGGACATGGCGGGCTCGTAGCGCTCGGCCTCACGCCACATCGCGCGCGTCTCCTCCTCGGTCCACTCACCGAGCGCGACGCCCGCCAGGTAGGCCGCCCCGAGCGCCGTAGTCTCGGAGATCTCGGGCACGAGCACGGGCGCTCCAAGCACGTCGGCCTGGAACTGCATCAGCCAGCCGTTCGCCGTTGCGCCGCCATCGGCGCGCAGCTCCTCGAGCCTCGACCCGAGCGCCTCGTCCTGGGCGTGCACGGCATCGGCGTTCTGGTAGGCGATCGCCTCGAGCGCGGCGCGCGCTATGTGCGCCCGGCCGGTCCCGCGCGTGAGACCGACGATCGTGCCCCGCGCGTCCGGATCCCAGTGCGGCGAGCCGAGCCCGGTCAGCGCGGGCACGAAGTAGACGCCGTCGTTGGAGTCGAGCGAGCGGGCGAGCTCCTCGGTCTCCGCCGCCGCGGCTATCAGGCCGAGCCCGTCCCGGAGCCACTGCACCGCGGCGCCCGTGACGAAGACGCTCGACTCGAAGGCGTAGTCGACGCGATCCTCGATTCCCCACGCGACGGTCGTGAGCAGCCCGTGCTCGAGGCGCGGCCTCTCGCCCGCCATCTTCTGGAGCACGAACGATCCGGTCCCGTAGGTGCTCTTGACGAGGCCGGGCTCGTGGCAGGCCTGGCCGTAGAGGGCCGCCTGCTGGTCGCCGGCCACTGCGGCGACGGGCACGCTGCCGCCGAGCTCGCTCGTCTCACCGAGAACGTGCGCACTCGGCACGAGCTCGGGCAGCGAGCCCCGCGGCACGCCGAAGAGCTCGCACAGCTCCTCGTCCCACTCGAGCCGCTCGATGTCGAGCAGCATCGTCCGCGACGCGTTCGAGTAGTCGGTGGCGAAGCGACCTGTGAGCTTGTAGACGAGCCACGCGTCGACCGTGCCGAAGGCCGCGTGCGTTGGATCCACCCACCCTTCGCGAATGAGCCACTCGATCTTCGTGGCGGAAAAATAGGGGTCGATCGTCAAACCCGTCTTGCTGCGGATCGCCTCCTCGCGGCCCTGCTCGCGCAGCTCCGCGCAGCGGTCTGCCGTGCGCCGGTCCTGCCAGACGAGCGCACGGTGCAGCGGCTCGCCCGAGCGGCGGTCCCAGGCGACGACCGTCTCCCGCTGGTTGGTAATGCCGATGCCGGCGAGCTCGCTGCCGCCGACTCCGGCGTCCTCGAGCGCCTCGTGGGCGATCCGTCGCGTGAGCTCCCAGATCTCATTCGGATCGTGCTCGACCCAGCCGGGCCGCGGGAAGTGCTGCTCGAGGTCGCCGCTCGCGCGGCCGACCATCTGACCGCGCTCGTCGAAGACGATGCACGTCGAGGCCGTGGTCCCCTGATCGATCGCGAGTATCAAGCGCCTCGCACTCTAGGTTGCGGCGGTGGTGACCCGGCGGCCGTCTCGCGCTGCTCTGGAGCGACCGCAGACCGCCGCGGGAAGCACGGACTTAGGATGCGGCCGTGGCAGCGGGCTCGCTCACCTTCTCCGAAGCGCTCTCGAGCGCACAGGCGGAGCTGGCCCATGCCGGATGCGGCGAGCCGGAGAGGGACGCGCAGCGGCTGCTCGAGGCGGTGCTCAAGGGGAGCAGGCGACCCGGGAGCACCGAGGCCTCGCTCGATGGCCACGCAGTCGCGCTCGACCCTGATGCAGCCGAGCGCTTCCGGGCGCTCGTCGAGCGCCGGGCCGCGCGCGAACCGCTCGCCTACGTCGTAGGGTTTGAGCGCTTCCGCGGCCTCGAGCTCCATGTGGACGAGCGGGTGCTCGTGCCGAGGCCGCACACCGAAGCCCTCGTCGAGGCCGCGCTCGAGCTGCCGCGCGGTGCGCGCGTCCTCGATGTCTGCACCGGCAGCGGTGCCGTCGCGCTGGCGCTCAAGGACGAGCGGCCGGACCTAGACGTTCGCGGGTCGGACCTAAGCAAGGACGCGCTCGCCGTAGCACGGGCGAATGCCGCACGGCTCGGGCTCGAGGTCGCCTGGCACGAAGCGGATCTCCTCGGCGGCACCGCCGGCAGCCTCGACGCCGTGCTCGCCAACCCGCCCTACATGCCTGAGAGCGATCCGGCGGCGCTGAGCCCGGAGCTAGCGGGCCACGAGCCCGGCGGAGCGTTCATGGGCGGTGCGAACGGGCTGGATCTGCTGCGCAGGATCGTGCGCCAGGCCGCTGGCGTTCCCTTCCTCGCGCTCGAGGTCGGAGACGGCCAGGCGCCCGCCGTCGCGGCGCTGATCGGGAGCGCAGGGTTCTCCGAGATCGTGACGCGGCGCGACTTCACGGGTGCCGAGCGAGTGGTAGTCGGCCGGTGCTCCGCACACACCCTGGACGGCGACGACCGACGCTCCGCATCCCCCCGACGGGCGGGCGCACCGCGGCGGTGGCAGCGTGTCTGAGCGCGGGCCGGACGCCCAGGGCCAAGGCGCCGGCGAAGCGAGCGGCGGAGCCCGAGATAGCTACGACCCCGCGGCCTACGGCGAGCAGATAGCCGCCGACTACGACGCTCTCTACGGCGCGATCCCCGATACCGCGGAGGCCGTCGAGTGCCTGGCGGAGCTCGCCGGCGAGGGGCCGGTGCTGGAGATGGGAGTCGGCACGGGGCGGCTCGCGCTGCCGCTCGCCGAGCGCGGACTCGCCGTGCGCGGCATCGAGGGCTCGCAGAGCATGCTCGACGAGCTCAGGGCGAAGCCCGGCGGCGCCCAGCTTCCGGTGACGATCGGCTCGTTCGCGGACACGCACGTCGAGGGCGAGTTCGCGCTCGTGCTGCTGGCGCTCCACACGATCTTCGGCTTGCCCTCGCAGGACGATCAGATCCGCTGCTTCGAGAACGCGGAGCGCCATCTGGCCGGCGGCGGGGTCTTCGTTGTCGAGGCGACGGTGCTCGACCCGGCTGTCCTCGAGCGCGGCCAGGCGGTCCTGCCGCGCTTTGCGAGCTCCGACCGGGTCGAGCTCCAGGTCCTGCGCTGCGACGCCGTCACTCAGCGCGTCGAGACCACCAACATCCATCTCTCCAACGACGGCGTGCGCCTGAACGGCTTCACCAACCAGTACACGCCGCCGCGCGAGCTCGACCTGATGGCGCGCCTGGCCGGCCTGCGCCTGCGCCAGCGCTGGGGCTCCTGGACGCGCGAGCCCTTCACGGCCCGCAGCACGAGGCACGTCTCGGTCTACGAGCGCGCAGGCTGAGCCCGCCGCGCATTCCGATACCGATACGCTCCCGCCTCGAATGAGGGTCGCAGTCCCGCAGGAGACCGCCGAGGGCGAGCGCCGTGTGGCGCTCGTGCCCGATGTCGTGAAGCGCCTCGCCCCGAAGGGGATCGAGGTGACCGTCGAGCCCGGAGCGGGCCAGGCCGCGCAGATACCCGACGAGGCCTACGAGCAGGCGGGGGCGACTGTCGGCTCCGAGGTCTGGAGCGGCGACGTCGTCGCGAAGGTCGCCGCACCGACCGAGGAGGAGATCGGGCGGCTCGCCAAGGGCACGGTGTTGATCGGCTTCCTGGCGCCCCTGACCGCGCCCGAGGTAACGCGCGCACTGGCCGCCGCGGGCACGACATCGTTCGCGATGGAGGCGATCCCCCGCATCACCCGCGCGCAGTCCATGGACGCCCTCTCCTCGCAGAGCAACGTGGCCGGCTACCGCGGCGGGCTGATCGCCGCCGAAGAGCTCGGACGCTTCTTCCCGATGATGACGACAGCGGCCGGCACGGTGGCGCCAGCCAAGTGCCTCGTGCTCGGCGCCGGCGTCGCGGGGCTGCAGGCGATCGCCACCGCGCGCAGGCTCGGCGCGGTCGTCACCGGCTTCGACGTCCGTCCGGTGGTGCGCGAGCAGGTCGAGTCGCTGGGGGCGAAGTTCCTCGAGCTCGAGGCGGGCAAGGGCGCCGAGGGCGAGGGCGGCTACGCGCGCGAGCTGACCGACGAGGAGAAGGCCGCCCAGCAGGAGGAGCTCACCGAGGCCATCAAGGGCTTCGACGTGGTGATCACCACCGCGCTCGTGCCGGGCCGCCCGGCGCCGCGCCTCATCGCCGCCGGCGCGGTCGAGGGCATGCGCCCGGGCAGCGTCATCGTGGACCTCGCCGGCGAGTCGGGCGGCAACTGCGAGTTGACCGAGCCCGGGCAGGTG
>JBBSNQ010000116.1:0-5055 GCA_038232575.1 Solirubrobacterales bacterium
CCGTGCTGCGCGCGGCCGACACGCCCACGATCCTGGTGACCCACGACTTCGCCGCGGCCGCGCTCCTCGGCGATCGCGTCGGGATCCTCGACGCGGGACGGGTGATGCAGGAGGGAACGGCGAGCGAGCTGGCCGCGAGCCCGGGGTCCGCGTTCGTGGCCGATCTCACGGGCGCGGTGGTGCTTAGCGGGACGGCGTGCGCGGATGCCGACGGGCTGACCCGCGTCGAGCTTCATGGCGGCGGCAGCGTGGTGAGTGTCGATCGGGCGGAGGGCGCCGTCGCCGTGAGCGTCCACCCGTGGGAGATAGCGCTCGAGCAGCGCGGGAACGACCACGGCTCGGCTCAGAACCGCCTGCCCGTAGAGGTCGTATCGATCTCCCAGATCGGGAGCAGGGTGCGAGTCGGTCTCGCCGCGCCCCAGCCGCTGACGGCCGAGGTTACGGCCGCCGCGGTGCGGGAGCTCGGGCTTGCGCCCGGCGCGCGCGCGATCGCCGCCTGGAAGGCGACAGCGACCCGCCTGGTCCCCCGCTGAGCGTCCTGACGTCCCGCCAGGAGCTCCGAGATCGCTGTGTTGCTTCGCAGCTTCGGCTCACAGCGCGTCCGCAGGCGTCTGCGACCATGGCTCGCGTGCCCGAGCCGCAGCCCGAGCAGCGCCGCGCTCCGATAGCCGTGTTCGACTCAGGCGTCGGCGGGCTGACCGTGCTGCACGAGCTGCTCGTCTCGCTGCCTGAGGAGGACTACCTCTACCTCGGCGACACGCAGCGCTTTCCCTACGGCACGCGCTCGCCGGAGGAGCTCGCCGCACTCTCGCTCGAGATCGCGCGCACGCTGCTCGACACGGGCGCCAAGCTGCTCGTGGTCGCCTGCAACTCGGCCACGGCAGCGGCGCTGCCCGCGCTGCGCAGCGAGCTCCAAGCTCGCGAGCCGCCGGTCGAGATCATCGACGTGATCGCGCCCGCCGCCGAGCTGGCGGTCGCAGCCACCGGCAACGGCCGGATCGGCCTGCTGGCGACGCCGGCCACGATCGCAAGCGGCGCCTCCGAGCGCGCGCTCGCCGCACACGACTCCGAGATCGCGCTCACGACCGTCGCCTGTCCCGACCTCGCGCCGATCATCCAGCGCGACTTTCCCTTCGACGAGCACGTGGTCGACACCGTGCGCGGCTACTGCCGCCCGCTGCAGAGCGCCGGCGTCGACACGGTGATCCTCGGCTCGACCCACTACCCGCTCGTCGCCCCCATGCTCCAGCGGATACTTGGGCGCCGCGTGCGCCTGATCGCCTCCGGCGTCGCCGTGGCCGACCGCGTCGAGGACCTGCTCGAGCGCCGTGCCCTGCGCAACCCGCGCGAGGGCGAGGGCGCCTACCGCTTCCTCTGCACCGGCGAGCCCGAGAGCTTCCGCGCGCTCGGGAGCCGCTTCCTGCAGATGCCGCTCGGCGAGGTCGCGCACGTCGAGCTGCGAACGCCGCTCGCCGCCTGAGGCCTCGGGCTCGCCGCAGCGCAGGCGGGGCGGGCGCCCGGCAACCGCCGACGCCCTCAGCCGCTCTCGAGCCCCGAGATCGCGCCGTTGCGGAAGGCGTCGACGAACAGGCGATGGTCGTCGCGGACCTGCTCGCCGTAGTCGGCCGCGAAGTCGGCGAGGTCGTCGGCGAATGACTCGAGGTCGTCGCCGATCACCCCGACGATCGCCTCCTCGGTCTGGAAGTCGACCAGCGTCTGCTCGCTGCCGGCGTCGGAGACGCAGTGGACCTTTGCGCTCGCCTGGCCGAGGTAGCGCAGCAGCGGCAGGATCTCGTCGCGGTCGTCGACCTCGTCCCACTCGAGGTCGCCCGCGTAGGCCGAGAGCTCCTGGACCACCCAGCCTGAGTCATCGAGCTCGCACCAGCCAAGCCACGGGTCGGCGTGTGCCTGCAGCGCGCGTTGGGAGACCGCCGTGCGGTGGCCGTGGTGCTCGAAGTAGTCCTCGGCCTCGCGATCGTCGACCACGCGGCCGGGCGCGGCCGGGTTGCCCTGCTTCATCGTCAGCACGATGTCGTCCTCGAGCGCCTGGCTCTTTCCCTCTACTAGCAGGTTGTAGGACTGAAGGCCTGCGCTGCCGATGCCGAACCCCGAGCGGCCGATCACGTCCTTGACCGTGTAGGAGATGCTCTGCTGGCGCTTGTCCTCGGGGATCGTCTCCAGGTAGCGCTCGAATGCGGAGCAGACCTTGCCGTGCTCGTCCTCGTCGAGCCGCCGCACGCCCGTGCCGTCGCGAAAGCGCCGCTCGTGGCCATCGTCGATCGCCGTCTCCGACTCGAGCAGCGCGACCCGTGTCTGGAGGCGGGCCGCACGCAGGGTCTCGAGCACGGCGCCGTCGGTGTTTCCGAGCCCGAGCGCGAACTCCTGGTCGTCGTCCTCGTTGGCGAACGTGCGCACCTGCTCGAGGTAGCTCGTCGCGAAGGTTCTCACCATCTCGCGGATCGCCTCGTCGGAGAGCGCCTTGGAGAAGCCGATCAGGGCGAGGCTCGCGGCCATGCGCTCGAGGTCCCAGGTGTAATGGCCGAGGTAGGCCTCGTCGAAGTCGTTGACGTCGAAGACGAGCAGGCCGGCCGAGTTCATGTAGGTGCCGTAGTTCTCGGCGTGCATGTCGCCCTGGATCCAGACGCGGCTCGTGCGCTCGTCGACCCAGCGGTCCTCCCGCTCGGCGGCGTCGGCGTAGAAGAGCGGCGCACTGCCCCGGTAGAAGGCATACGGCTCTGCCGCCATCTTCTGAAAGCGATACCGGATCGCGTCGGGCGCTGCCTCGATCATCCCGGAGAAGGCGTCGACGAGCACCTCGACGATGCGTTCCTGGCGCTCGCTCTCGTCTCGGTCGAGGCTGCCTCTGGCCTGCATCGTGCGGATACTCGCACGCCTGCCGCTCGGGTGCGCCGCGGCCGACCGCCGTGGGGGTGCGGGGCATCGAGGGTGGCCGCACGTCGTCGGGCTACGGTCGGGACGTTTCGCCCGAGCTCAGTCGAGCTGGTCCACGAATGCACGTGGCGCGAGTACGGGCGGATCGGCATCGGCCAAACCAGTGAGGTGTGGATCGCCGGAGATCAGCCGATCGGCGCCTGCCGCACGAGCCAATGCGACGAGGTAGTCGTCCCTGGGGTCGGGCGTGACGCCAGGCAGGCTCGGCGGATCGTCGATCACGACCGCGCCCCTGCGCAGGGCGTCTACGAATGCTCGCGCCTCCTCGACGGTCAGCCAGCGGCGGAACTTGGGACGCCCGAGCACGCCGGCAAGCTCGGCTAACAGCACCGGGCTCATGATCAGCTGCAAGCGCTCGTCGGTCCACGCCGACAGGATCCGTGCAGGCGCCCCGCTCGGAGACAACCGCGCTGAGATCAGAACGTTCGGGTCGCAGACGACCCGGAGCACCGGGCTCTACTCGCGCCGGGCGCGCCGGTAGGCGTCAACCTCGCGGCCGGCCAACGCGAGCGCCTCGTCCTCATCGAGTCCGTCGTCAGCCTGGGCCCACCGGTCGAGCATCGCCCGCAGCTCTCGCCGGCCCTGCGCCGCCTCGTGACTGCGCATGTGGGCGCGCAGGGCGTCCTCGATGATCTCGTACTCCCGCTTGCCAGAGCTCGCGGCCAGCACCTTGGTTGCTTGCAGGAGCCCTGGCTCCAAGTAGATCGTCGTCTTCTTTCGAGCCATCCCTGGGCCGACAGTCTACGCCATCATGAAGGCATACCATCAGGAAGCGGCGTCAGAGAGTCGAGGATCCCTCCGACTCCTCGCCATGATCGCCCGGATCGGCGAAGTGCTTGCTGAGCATCGTGGTCTGGTCCTGGTAGTGCGAGCCGATGCCCTCGCCGTAGAGCCGGGTCGGTGCCGTGACCATGCGCTCGAAGGCGAGCTTGCAGATCGGCTGCCCGTGCTCGAGCATGAACGCCACGTCCCGGGCTCGCACTTCGAGGGCGGCACGGGCCCCGTGCGACTGCCCAGGGCTGTAGCCGAACCCGGGGTCGAAGAAGCCCGCGTAGTGCGTCCGCAGCTCTCCCGCGGTCGGGTCGTAGGCAACCATCTCGGCCGCGTACTGCGGCGGCACGCAGACCCCCTCGGCCGAGAGCAGCAGATAGAAGATCTCGGGCTCGAGAACGACTCGGCCGCCGCGCTCGGCATAGACGGGCTCCCAGAAGTCATGCCACCAGTAGCGCCCCGTCGTCGACATGTCGAGGCGACGGCTGTTCTTCTTGGCGCGGTATCCGACGACCTTCCGGCTGTCGCTCAGATCGACGCTCAAGAAGAGTCCGTCGGCGGTCACGAGGTCCTCGACAGGCACGGGCTCCCCGTCCGTGTAGAGCAGCGGCGTCTCGAGGCCGTGGATCCTGCGGAGGTCCTCTGTGTCCCGAACGCGGGCATCTCCCACCGCGAGTCGTAGCTGATTCAGGCTCTGAAACCGGTCGGCCCTGACGGCAAACGAGCGCGGCACGACCTCCAGGTAGAGCTTGCCGTGGTAGCCCTCCGGGATCTCGTCGAAGCGGTTGTTGCCGTCGGTGATGACGCGCGTGAACACGTCGAGGCGGCCGGTCGAGCTCTTGGGGTTCGCCTTGCCTCGAACGCCATCGGGGAGGCGCAGCTCCTCCAGCAGCGGGATCAGATACGGACGCTCCGGCTCGAGCGTCCTCCCGCCGCTGATCGAGATCCTGTCCTGCACGAGATCCTGGACCTTGTCCTCGACGCTCGATTCGGTGTCGGGCAGGAAGCTGCACCGAAGCTCGTAGGCGTACTCGCCTAGGCGCAGGTCGATGCTGGCCGGCTGGATGCTGCCCGCCTGGATCCCGTATGGCTCCACTGAGGAGATCCAGCCCTGCTCGACCGCCCGCTGCAGCAGCTGGCTGGGGAGAACGCCCCGAGCCGGCTCTCCGCTCGGGTTGAGCCCGGCTTCGTCGAGGGCTCGAGGCTCTGGCACGCGCACGAACGTAACATGCGAACATACGTTCGCCCCATGTCCTACGCGGAGCTCCACTGCCACTCGGCCTTCTCGTTCCGCGACGGGGCGTCGCATCCGATCGAGCTGGCGGGGGCGGC
>JBBSNQ010000117.1:0-5048 GCA_038232575.1 Solirubrobacterales bacterium
CCGCACGCGCGTCGAGGCCGCCGCAGGCGCTGCAGCGGAGGTCCGGGCGCTCCGCGACGAGATCGGTTGATCGTTCGGCGCTCGCCGAGAGCCTCGACGCCGCGCTCCTCACGACAGACAGGCGGATGGCGACGGGGGTAGCGACGCAGACGAGCGTCACCTTGGTCGAGCCATAGCCTCGCCCTGCCCTACCCTGGCGCGCGTGAGCCAGGCGGCTGCTGCCGAGACATTTCCGCACCGCAAGGGCGGGCACTGCGGGTCGAGCGCGCTGCGGGATCTGCTCGAGCACCACGGCCTCGGCTACCGCGGCGAGACGCTCTCCGAGGGAGCCGTGTTCGGCCTCGGCGGCGGCCTCGGCTTCTCCTACGTCGAGCTGCCCGCGATCGAGCCGCCGATCTACCTCGTCGGCCGCACCGCGGGGCTCGAGCGCGATCTCTGCGCGACGCTCGACATCGGCCTCGACCTGCGTCGGACCGACGATCCGGACGAGGGCTGGCGCACGCTGCGAGCCGAGCTCGACGCGGGGCGTCCGACGATGATCTGGGCGGACATCAAGCACCTCGACTACCTGCGCGTGCGCATGCACAACACGATGCACGACATCGTCGTCGTCGGCTACGACGCCGACGAGGGCATCGCGCTCATCGCCGACAACGACCGGGAGGAGATCGAGCGCTGCTCGCTCGCCTCGCTCGCCGAGGCCCGCAGCTCGAACGCGTTCCCGGCGCCGAACCGCCACGCGACTTGGCTGATGTACTGGCCGGCGGAGCTGCCCTCCCCGATCGACGCCGTCACGCGCGGCCTCGACCGCGCCGTGGCGAACATGCGCGACGGCGGCGCGGCGCTGACCGAGCAGGAGCCGGGCGACACTGACGGCGCTCCCGACGAGGAGGAGCCCGGCGAGGCAGACGCCGGCGCTCCCGACCTCGGCAAGGGGCTTGCGGGGATCGATCTCTTCGCGGGCCGGTATGTCGAGTGGCCCGAGCGCCTTGGCGAGCGCCTGGAGGGTGCGCTGCGCGGGCTCTACATGTTCATCGTCAAGGCGGGCACGGGCGGCGCGATGTTCCGCTCGCTGCACGCCGGGTTCCTCCGCGACGCGGCGGGCTGGCTCGAGGACGTCGAGCTCGCCGAGATCGCCGAGACCTACGAGCGGCTCGCCCACGCGTGGAGCGAGCTCGGAAGCGTCGCGCGCGGGGAGGACCCGGTCGCCGCGCACGCGCGCGGCGTCCCGCTCGCCGCATCGATCGCCGAGCTCGAGCGCTCGGGGGTCGAGGCGATGGAGCGCTGGCTCGCGAGCCGCCGGGCGATCACAGCGAACCGTTGAGGCGGGACGTGGGGAGGGCCGGCCCCGAGGAAGGCGAGATCGCAACCGACTGCGACGGGATCGCAACCAACCCCGACGGGATCCCAACCAACCCCGACGGGATCCCAACCAACCCCGACGGGATCCCAACCGACGCCGACGGCTACCTGCCGCCCCACCAGCCCAACTGCCTCGGCTGCGGCGATCAGAACCCCGGCAGCATGGGGCTGCGGCTGCGGATCGACGGCGACCGCGTGCACGGAACGCTCGAGCTTGACCGCCGGCACGAGGGCGCGCCGGGCTTCGCCCACGGCGGCGCCGTGGCCACCGTCCTGGACGATGCGCTGGGGACGCTGCTCATGGTGCTGCGCCGTCCCGCCGTCACCGCGAAGCTCGAGATCGACTACCGGCGCCCCGTGTTTCTCTTTCGCAGGCTCGACGTCGAGACATGGACCGAGCAGATCGACGGGCGCAAGCTGTGGCTCGGGGGCGAGCTGCGCGAGGCAGGGGAGCTGCTCGCCGAGGCGAGCGCCCTGTTCCTCGAGGTCGCGCCCGAGCATTTCCTGAAGGGCGCCTCGCAGGATGCGCGCGAGCCCGGCGGCGAGGAGGGGGAGGATCGCGACGATCACCCGCAGAGCCGCCGCAAGGGATACGAGCTGCCCTGGTAGACAGGCGGCGCCCTCGCCACATGCATAACGTCGCATTCGACGTCGCTCCGCCGACGAGTGTGCGTTCCTGCATGACTGTCATGTAGTTCGTCACTCTCGATTCTCGAGGCTCGTCGAGATAGACGTTTTGCATGCGGGCGACCCTGGAGAGCGCCAGCCCGATCAGGCCGCCGCGGGGCGTTCCCCGAGCAGCGCCAGGCGCTCCGGGTAGAGCGCGGCGATCCAGGTGCGCGTGAGCGAGTCGGCGAGGTCCGCAGGCGAGCGCTCGCCGCTCGCGAGGTAGACGTAGCAGCAGCGCTCGACCATCCAGACGAGCTGCTCGGCAGTGCTGTCGGCGTCGAGCGGCGCGGCACGGCCCGCCTCCTGCTCGGCGCGCAGATGGTCGGCCGTGGCGCGGACGAAGCGCTCGATCAGCGTCCGCCAGAAGTTGGCCACCTCGCGCTCGTAGCTCGAGACCTCGACGACGACCCGCAGCAGGTCGCCCTCGCGCGCGTAGACGGAGAGGACGCCGTCGAGCGCTGCGCGCACGCGCTGATCGGGCGCACCCTCCCCGTGCCAGAGCCGATCGGCCTCGTGGTAGAGGGACTCGGCCACCTCCTCCGTCGCCCGCAAAAGCAGGTCGTGCTTGTCCTCGAAGTAGAAGTAGAAGGCGCTGCGCGTCAGCCCGGCCGCGCGCGCGATCTGCTCGACGGTCAGATCCTTGAAGGGGGCGTCGCGCGCGAGCTCGAGCGCCGCGGTACGCAGCGCCGAGCGCACGCCCTCGCGCCGCTCGCGGCGACCGGTGCGGGTGCTCGCTGCACCAGGCGAGCGCTCGCGGGGGCGGGGAGGCGTCTTGCGGGAAGGAGTCCGCATCGTGGTAGAGCCGGGCGCGCGCTCGCGGGGACGAGGAGGCGTCCGCGTCGGGGCAGAGCCAGGGGCGTGAGTCGAGGGAGAGTCCGGAGCGCGAGGCGGAATGGAGCCAGCCATCACCGACCAGTGTACGCTACGGACTGACGCCAAGTTTGACGCCGTGTCAAGAAACCGTTAGGGTGGAGGCCACGAGATTGGGCGGCGGTCGCTCGGCGGCCGCCGCCGGAGACCGCGCTGAGCGAACCGAGGAGGAGAACAGGAACATGGCGACTCTCGACACACTGGTCCAGCAGGGCGATCCGGGCACCTTCGAGTCGGAGGACCAGGCCAAGGGCGTCAAGCTGATGAATCCGCAGGAGCTCTACGAGCTCTGGGAGCGCCAGCAATGGCAGTCGCAGGCGATCGACTTCTCGAAGGACAAGGAGGATTGGCGCAACCTCTCCGACGAGATGAAGGACGACATCATCTGGGTGCTCGCCTCGTTCTTCATCGGCGAGGAGCGCGTGACGACGCAGTTCTCTGGCCTGGTGATGGCCTACGACGACGAGTCCGAGGAGGCCTTCCTCGCCTCGCAGCAGGTCGACGAGGCGCGCCATATGCAGTTCTTCGACCGCTTCTACCGCGAGGTCGTGGGGCTCGACCAAGAGCGCTACACCGACCGCTTGGCACGCGTGCGCGAGGAGCTCAACGAGCCGTTCAAGAAGCTCTTCGACGAGTCGCTCGTCGAGGCGGGCAGGCGCCTGATCGCCGACCCCTCCGACCGCGAGGCGAAGGTCGAGTTCTGCGCCATCTACCACATGGTCATCGAAGGGGCGCTCGCGCTCACCGGGCAGAACTTCATCGTCGACTCCTTCGAGGAGCAGGGCATCCTGCCGGGCTTCGTCGAGGGCTTCGAGAACGTCGCCCGCGACGAGCATCGCCACGTCGCCTATGGGACCTGGTTCCTGCAGCAGAGCGCCGGCCAGAACGAGGCGCTCGCCGAGTGTCTGCGGACGAGGCTCAACGAGCTGATCCCGGTTGCGGCCGGCGTGCTCGTGCCGAAGGGCAAGGATCCGTCCGAGCCCTGGACGCTGCTCGGCTACAGCTCCGAGGAGGTCAACGAGTTCGCCTACAAGTCGCTCACGCGGCGGCTGAAGGCAATCGGCGTGCCGCTCGCGCCGGCGGAGGAGCCGGTGCCGGCCTGAGCGCCCGCCAGTGAGCGCGCTGCCGACAACCGATCTCAGCCGCGAGGTCGGCGGCGGCGGCGCCTTCGTCCGCCAGCAGAGCGCGTTCCGCGAGTGGGTGAGCGCGGATGGCTCCTCCGGCCTCGAGGCTGAGCCGGGGCGCTACCACCTCTACGTCTCGCTCGCCTGCCCGTGGGCGCACCGCACGATCATCGTGCGCAGGCTCAAGCGGCTCGAGGTCGCGATCTCGCTGTCCGTGGTCGACCCGATCCGCGACGAGCGCGGCTGGCGCTTCGGCGACGGCCCCGGGTTCGGCCCCGATCCGATCAACGGCTTCGAGCTCCTGAGCGAGGCCTACGTCGCGACGGATCCCGGCTTCGACGGCCGCGTCACGGTTCCGGCGCTCTGGGACACGAAGACGGGGCGGGTGGTCAACAACGAGTCGGCCGAGATCATCCGCATGCTGAACAGCGAGTGGGGTGAGGTGGCCGCTCCACGGGGCGGGGTGGTCGCGGATGCGTCGGTCGAGCACCCGGGGGGTCTCGACCTCTACCCCGAGGACCTGCGCGAGGAGATCGACGCGATCAACGAGCGCGTCTACGAGACGGTCAACAACGGCGTCTACCGGGCCGGCTTCGCGACCTCGCAGGACGCCTACGAGGAGGCCGTCGTCGCGCTGTTCGCGACGCTCGACGAGCTCGAGCAGCGCCTCGCCGGCCAGCGCTACCTCGCGGGCGATCGCATCACCGAGGCCGACTGGCGCCTGTTCACGACGCTGGTCCGCTTCGACTCGGTCTACTACTCGCACTTCAAGTGCAGCGTCCGCCGGCTCGTGGACTACCCGAGCCTCTGGGGCTACGCTCGCGAGCTCTACCAGGTGCCGGGGGTCGCTGAGACTGTCAACATGGACCACATCAAGCGCCACTACTACCTCACGCACGAGTCGGTCAACCCGACCGGGATCGTGCCGCTCGGCCCCGAGATCGACTTCGACGCTCCGCATGACCGCGAACGTCTGCCGGCAGGGAACGGCGGCTGGCCGGCGCAGAACGCCGCATGAGCGCC
>JBBSNQ010000118.1:0-5025 GCA_038232575.1 Solirubrobacterales bacterium
GGATCTGCGCGGTGCTCATCGGCGGCGTGTCCCCACGGCGTCACGGCGCCTGCTCACAGCATCACGGCGCGTCCTCACAGCGTCACCTCCCCGCGGGCGCGCGAGAGCTCGGTGCGGCCCGCGATCTCGAGGTAGGCGTCCTCGAGGCTCGTTACGCCGAACTCGGCGGCGACCTCCTGGTTCGTGCCGCGCGCGACGATCTGCCCGTCGTTGATGAACGCGAGCCGATCGCAGAGCCGCTCGGCCTCCTCGAGGTAGTGCGTCGGGAGCAGGATGGTCGTGCCCTCCTCGTTCACGCGCTCCACGTAGCGCCACAGCTCGAGCCGCAGCTCGACGTCGACCCCGGCGGTCGGCTCGTCGAGGATCAGCAGCCGCGGGCGGTGCATCAGTGCACGCGCGAGCACGAGCCGTCGCTTCATGCCGCCGGAGAGCGTGCGCGTGCGATCGTCCTTCTTCTCCGTGAGCCCGAACGTCTCGAGCAGCTCCGCCGCGCGCTCCCGGCGCTCGCGTCGCGGCATGCCGAAGTAGCCCGCGTGGTAGTCGAGCGTCTCGGCGACGGTCAGGAACCAGTCGATGTTGAGCTCCTGGGGTGCGAGGCCGACGGCGAGGCGCGCCTGCTCGTAGTGCTGGATCGCGTCGTGGCCGAAGATCTCGACCGCGCCCGAGGTCGGCCCGGCAAGCCCCGTCGCACAGTGGATCAGCGTCGACTTGCCGGCCCCGTTCGGACCGAGCAGCCCGAAGAGCTCGCCGTCCTCGATCTCGAGCGAGACGCCGCGCAGCGCCTCGGTGCCCGTTGGATAGCGCTTGACGAGGTCTGTGATCTGGAGCGCGTTCACGCGCGCCGACGCGAGTCGGGTACGCGGAGCGCGCTAGGGACAGGGACTTGCGGCATGGACGCGTAGCGAAGCACGCCCCCATGATGCACCCTCAAGTGCGATTTAAGTCAACTACCATCTCCGGCTGAAGTCGATCGCAGCCGACGCTCGATGTCACTGGAGGCTCTCGACCAGCGCCTCGACGACCCGCGCTGCGTAGGCGCCCTCGGGGTCGCGGTCGGGCTCGAGGTCGGCGACGCTGATGCCGACCAACGTCGGGCTTGCCGACAGCGGCCGCACGAGCTCGATGAAGCTCTCCCACGACAGTCCCTTCGGCTGCGGGTAGGTGACCGCCGGCAGAACCCTCTCGTCGAGGACATCGAGATCGAGGTGGAGCCAGGCCGGCCCCGAAGCGGCCAAGCGCGCCTCGCAGTCGCGTCCGACTGCTCCCGCGTCGCGTTCCTCGATGCTCTGGGCGTCGAGGTGCCAGATCGCCGCCGGCAGATAGCCGAGCTCTTCGGCGACATCCTCGTCGTCCTGTCCTCGGCGATGCCCCAGGATCATGACCCGCTCCGGCGGCACGAGCGGCGGCGCCCCGATCAGATCCACGAGGCCGGGCGGACCGTTGCCGGTGAGCATCGCGAGCTCCATGTCGGCGGCCTCGCCGCTCGGAGACGCGTGGCTCGGATAGAAGTCGCAGTGGCCGTCGACGAACCACAGGCCAGCCTCGCGGCCGGCACTCCGCAGTCCTCCGAAGACGCCCAGCAGCAGGCAGCAGTCGCCGCCGAGCACGAGCGGGCGCTCGCCTCGGTCGAGCGAGGCGGCGATTGCGTCGGCCAGAGCCAGCGACGCCTCTCGAAGCTCGGCGAAGCCAATCACCCCACTGTCGGGGTCGCGCGACGGCTCTGCCAGCCCGGACACGACATCACCGAGGTCGCGCGCACCCAGGCGCTCGAGCAGGCCCGCTCGCCGCAGCGCGTCGGGGGCGCGGGCCTCTCCGCGGTCTGAGCCGGACGAGTCGAGCGGCGCACCGAGGATGGAGAGCACGGCTCGAGGCTAGCTGTGCCGAACGGAAGGTCGCCGCCTCGTGTGTCAGGCAAGTCGCCGCATCGTGGCCCAGGCAAGATGCAAGCGTGCGACCGCACCTCGTGGGCCGGTAGCGCCGGCTGATGGCCATCGCTCTGTCGCTCGCCGCGAGCGTCGGCTACGGCGTGAGCGACTTCATCGCCGGAGGCATGGCCCGAAGGGTGCCTGCCGTTTTGCTCGCGCTATGGAGCCAGGTCGCGAGCGGCGTGGTGCTGCTAGTCCTCGTCCTCGCGCTCGGCCAACTTCCCGGTGCCGCCGCACTCGGTTGGGGTGTGGCGGTCGGTGTCGTGGGGGCGCTCGGAACCCTCGTCTTCTACCGAGCGCTAGCCACGGGGCCGACGTCGATCGTGGCGCCTGTGGCGGCGAGCGGCGTCCTCATTCCCGTCGTCGTCGATCTCCTCCGCGGCGAGGTTCCCTCCACGCTCTCGCTCGTGGGCCTGCCCATCACCTTCGCCGGCCTTACCGTCGTCAGCCTCGTCTCCGGCGACGCCGAGCCCGAAGGGGTCCCGACCGGCGTGGGTCATAAGCCGCGGCTGATCGCAGGACTGCTGCGCTCCGAGGGCGGCCACCGGCTGGCCATCCCGCTCGCACTGGTGGCCGGCGCGAGCTTTGGGCTCGCCTTCGTCCTTGTCGAGCAGGGGGTCCAGGCCGGGCCGGACACCCTGCTGGGAGTGACGCTGGGGTTCCAGGTCGGGGCGCTCCCGACGACCGCGATCGCTGCGCTGTTCGTCGTCGGGCCGCGTGGCTTGTTCGAGATTCGGTCGTTCGCCCTGCTTGTGCCCGTGGTCCTTGTCGGCCTGCTCGACCTCTTCGGCGACGGATCCCTCACCTATGCAACCGACCGCGGCCAGCTGGGCGTCGTGGCCGTACTCGCGTCGCTCGATCCCGTCGTGACGGTCCTGCTCGCCCGCTTCGTCGGCAGCGAGCGTCTGCGTGCGTTGCAGGGCGTCGGTGTGGCGCTGTGCGTTGTCGGCGTCGTCCTGGTGGGAGCCGGGTAGGGAATCGCGTAACGGGTGCACAGCTCGGCTCGTGGAGGAGTCGGGGGTACTGGTCGCCACCGGGGAGACGGCGGTCGACGACGACGCTGTCTTCGGGCTGATCGACTCCACGCGCCGTTGAAACGGTTAGCGCGCGCCGCCGCCGTCGGCTGACCCGCCGCCGGAGTCAGCCCGGCGTTTCTGAGGCGTAGGCGCCCACACCGTGGCTCGCGAGCCGCTCGCGAAGGGCGGCGCGCACCTGCGGCCACTCCGGGGCGATCACGCTGTACCAGGCCGTGTCGCGCCAGCCGCCGTCGGGCAGTGCCATGTGCCGGCGGTGGATGCCCTCGAACTGCGCGGGGAGCGCCTCCATCGCCCTGCGCGAGCGCGCGTTGCGGGCGTCGCACTTGAGCTCGACGCGCTCGCACTCGAGCTGGTCGAAGGCCCGGCTAAAGAGCAGCAGCTTGGTCTCTACGTTCGCGCCCGTCCGCCACCACGGCCGGCCGAGCCAGGTCCAGCCGATCTCGAGCGAACGGTGGTCGGGACGGAGCGCGAGGTAGCGCGTGCTCCCGATCGCTCGGCCGCTCGCGCGGTCGATGATCGCCCAGGCGCCCTCCTCGCCGGCCGTGGTCGCAGCGAGCGCACCCTCCATCCAGCTGTGGAAGCGCTCGCGCGTCGTGTAGGCGTCCGGGAACGCGCTCAGGTAGGTCCACATCTCGCGGTCGTGGCCCGCGCCGAAGAGGTCCTCCTCGTGCTCGGACGCGAGCGGCTCGACGACGACGAGGTCGCCCTCCATCCGCCCGGTCAGCTGCGGCCACGTGCTCACGCCTGGGAGCGTAGACTCGCTCCACCAGCGCCATCGGGGAGGTGGCGCGCGGAGAAGGAGGAGAGCATGCCGATCCCGACCGAGCTCGTTGGGTCCCTGCCGAGGCCGATGAAGCTGCAGGAGGCCTACGCCGCCTACGACGAGGGCGACATCGCTCTCGAGCAGCTCCAGGCCGAGCAGGACGCAGCTGCCGAGGACTCGATCAAGCGCCTCGAGCAGACGGGCGAGACCTACGTGACCGACGGCGAGCAGCGCGAGTCGAGCTTCGCCACCTACCCGATCATCGACACGCTCGCGGGCATGGGCCTGGCAGCCAACCTCGCGGGGTCGGGCGGCCAGTTCTTCGCGATCTTCGACGACGGCCATCACCGCCAGCTCCCGCGGCTCACCGGCGGGCCGTTTCGCTACAAGACCTTCGCGGCCGAGTTTGTCGAGAAGAACAAGGCAATCGCGAGCAAGCCGCTCAAGCAGGCGGTCATCTCCCCGTCGATGATGATGCTGCTCTACCCGCTCGAGGAGGAGGTCCCCGACTACCCGCGCGAGCAGTTCCTCGACGACGTCTGCGACGAGTGCGAGAAGGACATCCGCAGGGCCTTCGAGGCCGGCGCCGAGCGCGTCTCGATCGACTTCACCGAGGGGCGCCTGGCGAACAAGAACGACGCGCGCAACCCGTGGACCGGCCGGGACATGCTGCAGGAGTTCCTCGACTTAAACAACCGCGTGCTCGACCGCTTCTCGGCCGAGGAGCGCAGGAACATCGGCATCCACACCTGCCCCGGCGGCGACATGGACTCGGTGCACAGCCGTGAGGTGCCCTACGAGAAGCTCCTGAACTACATGTTCAAGCTGAACGCCGGCTACTTCCTGATCCAGTGCTCGAGCGAGGACGATCGCGAGCGCGTCTACGAGCTCGTTGGCAAGAACAGTCGCGACGACGCGGACGGCGTTCCGCAGATCTGCTTCATGGGGGTGATCGACCCGCTGAACCCCGAGGTCGAGACCGCAGAGCAGGTCAAGGACCAGCTGGTCGCGGCGGCCAAGCACATCCCACCGGAGCGCCTCGGCGCCACCGACGACTGCGGCTTCTCGCCGTTCAGCCGCGACGAGAAGCCGCGTCACGGCTCGCCCGACTTCGCGCGCGACGTGGCGATGCAGAAGATCGCGGCCCGCGTCGAGGGCGCGCGGCTGGCGTCGGAGGAGCTCGGCGTTTAGCGCTGGTGCAGTCCGATGCGGGCGGCGTCGCTGACCTCCCGTGGTGGCCGGCCTCGCCGCTGGCGTGCGGACGGAGTCAGGCGACCTGAACGGTGCCGGTTGCCGCCAC
>JBBSNQ010000119.1:0-5024 GCA_038232575.1 Solirubrobacterales bacterium
CGAGGTCCTCCTCCTTGGGGACGGGGTGCAGGCGCGAGAGCTTGCCGAGCCCGCGGTAGGTGTAGCGGTTGCCGTAGGCGTCCTGGAGCACGACGTAGCGGCCGCTCTTTGCGTTCTGGCCGATCTTCTTGACGACGCCGTCGCCGACCGCCACCACGGGCGAGCCCTTGCGGGCGAAGATGTCGATGTTGCGCCGGCTGTCCTTGCCGCCCACGACGCGGGCGGCGTTGCGACCGGGCTTCGGGCGCTCTGCGATCTCGGCCTTCGTGAGCTCGTCGGAGTAGCGCGCCTTGGCGGCGACCGGGAAGCGGCCCTCGGTGAGGCCCGTCAGCGAGCCGACGAGGTCGGCGGGCACGCCGGCGATCAGCTTCGCGCGCAGCATCACCGCGTCGACGTACCAGTCGGCGTGGTTGTAGGCGAAGATCGCGCGCTTTAGGTCCTTCTCGGCGCCGGCGGCCTTCAGGTAGCGCGCGGCGCTGAAGATCGCATCGACGGGGTTGAAGGGATCGCGCTGGCCGTCGCGGTTGCCGTCGGTGCCGTAGGCCTTCCAGGTCGAGGGCATGAACTGCATCCAGCCGACCGCGCCCGCCGAGGAGACGTTGAGGTTGCGCCCGTAGTCGGTCTCGAGCTCGTTGATCGCGGCGAGCACCTCCCAGCGCACGCCGTACTCGGTGCCCGCGGCCTGGTAGATCGGCAGCAGGAAGAGCGGCACGCGGAACTTGCGGATGACGAAGTTGGGAACCGCCCGCGTGGGCGTCGGGCCGGGCAGCGCGTCGAAGCCGTTCGGGCGCGCCTTGGTGCCGCCGGTCTTCTTGGCCTTCTCCTTGCCCTTCTTTCTCTCGACCTTCTTCTTGTCGCGGTCCTTCTTCGAGCGCTCGCCGCGCTTGCCGTCCTCGTCGCGGAGCTTGTCGAGCTCGCGGCAGCGGCGCTCCGCGGCACTCTCGCGCCGATCCTCGCCGCCCCGGTCCGCACCCCCGCCGCGATGGTCGTTCTGCTCGTCTTCCGCCGCGGCCCGGCGCTCGCTGCCGCGGCCCTCGTCCTTGCCCGCGCGATCGTCCCCGCCGCGGTTCTCGTCCTTGCTCGCGCGATCGCCGCCGCGCTCCCCGTCGTGGTCGGCATCGGTTCGCTTCCCGCCGTCCTCCCCTCGGGGATTGCGGATGCAGCTGCGGTGCGGCTCGCCGTCGCGCTCACCGCGCCCGGTGCGCTCCCGTGAGCCCTCGCCCCTGTCGTCGCCCGATTCCTCGTCGCCGACGCCGCTCCGATCCCGGTCGGACTCGTCATCCTCATCCGCCTCGTCGACCGGTACGCTCCTGATCGGCTCGCCGGGGAGGTCGACTCCCTCGAGCTCGTCCAAGCGCTCGAGTGGGACGTCGGACGGTACGTCGATCGTGACCGTCGCAAGCGTGCCGTCGGGCAAGCGCACGGTGACCGCGCGTCGCTCTGCCGAGGCCGGGAGGGCGACCACCGCCAGCGCCGCCGCGGCGACCGCGGCCGCAAGCACGCCGTGCAGCAGCAGCCGGGCCCTCACATCGAGCTCCGCGCGCTCGTGCGCCCCGCGTCCACGCTTCCGCGGGAGCGGTGCGTGCACGGCGACGTATTTCCACGACTGTTCACGATCGCTCCGTTCGGGCTGCTGCTTCGAGGCGCTATGCGGGTGCTGTGCGTGCTATCGGCAGCCCCTCGGCCTGCCTGAAGGCTCGCGCACCATATCGGGGGTATCGCTTCGGCTTGTGGGTGGGGCTGCTCTTTCGGCGGCTGAGCGCGCCTCCCTGCTCGACCCTCACGCATGCATAGAGAGTTGATCTAACTCTATACTTGAGGTAGAGATAGCGCAGTCGGGCGCGGGCTTCAGGGTGCGGGGCGCCTGTTCTCGCTAGCCTGACGGGGGTGGCTGCGCAGGACGAGGGCTTCAGGGATCGCGTCTCCCGCCAGGGCGAGGAGGCGCTCGGACGGCTGGCCGAGGAGCTCGCGGGCAATCCGCTCGTGCATGGAGCCCTGACGCGCGCCTTCGGCGCGCGCGAGAAGGCACTGCAGGCGCAGGAGGCCGCGATGGGTGCGCTCGGCGTTCCCTCGGCCGCCGACGTCGAGCGGGTCACGAGGCGGCTGCGCTCGGTCTCGCAGCGGCTCGAGGGCATCGAGGAGGCGGTCGACCGCCTCGACGCGCGGCTCGAGGGTCTCGGCGAAGCGCTCGAGGATCTGGGCGAGAGCCCCGACGGCGCCGACCGGATGGAGGGGCTCGAGAAGCGTCTGCAGGAGATGGGCACCGACCTGGCCGCCATCCGCGATGCCGTCGCGCCCGGCGCCGATGTGCCGCCGCGCAATCAGGAACGCCTCGCGGTCGCCGAGTAGGCCCTGACCGAGTAGGCCCGGAGTCAGCCGGGCTCGCCCGGCGCCCCCGCGCCGAGGCCCGCGAGCGCGGCCTCGCCAAGCGCAAGCCCAGCCGCATCGAGCTCCTCCGGGTCGAGGCGCAGCCGCTGCTCACGCGGGCGGTCGAGGCCTTCGTCCGACACCGCGAGCACGCACGCGGCTCGCGCACCCGCCCGGCTCGCCACCTGGATCACGGCGGCCGCCTCCATCTCCACTACCTGAGCACCCTCGGCCTGCCACCGGCGCTCGGGCCCCGCGCCGTCCGAGTAGAAGACGTCGGTCGAGACCGCGACGACCGGGCGGGCGCCCGAGGCCGCGAGCAGAGCGTCGGTCAGCTCTGCGTCGGGGAGCACATGCTCGCCTGCGCCCAGCGCCGCGCTCGTTCCGTCGGCAGCCAGCACGCGGACGGCCACCACGAGCTCACCGAGGGCGAGCTCCGGCGCGAGCGCGCCGCAGGTGCCGATCCGAACGAGCGTGCGGGCGCCGAGGTCGATCAGCTCGCGGACGACGATCGCGGCGCTCGGGCCGCCCATGCCGGTCGACTGCACCGTGAGGGGCAGGCCGTCGGGGGCCTCGCCGGTGTAGCCCCAGAGGCCGCGGTGGTGGTTGAACATCTTCGGCTCGCGCAGGAGCGCCTGGGCGACGGCGAGCGCCCGCTGTGGGTCGCCCGGGAGCAGGACGCGCTCGGCGAGCTCGCGGGCTGGCCTCAGGTGAATCGGCGCGACGGCCGGGGAGGGCGACACCCGCGGGACGATATGGGAGACTCAGACCCGCATGGCGAAGCGCCGCTCCAACCCGCAGCGGGTCTCCGAGGCCGTGCGCGACGCAGTCGACCGGACGATGCAGACGACGATCGGCTCGGCCCAGACCACGAGGGAGCGCGCGCAGGGGGCCGTCGACGAGATCGTTCGCGGCGCCGAGGCGCAGGCCGGTGCGGTGCGCAGCCGCGTGCGCAGCGCCGAAGCGGGGGCGGAGGCGGTGCGCGACCGGCTCGTGGGCGCCTTCGAGGACCGCCGGCCGATCACCGCCGAGGATCTGCGCGAGCTGCGCTCGGACCTGAGCTCGGAGCTCGGCTCGATCTCTAGGCGGCTCGGCGCGATCGAGGAGCGGCTCGGCGCCGGCGGCGCCGCGAGCTCGACACGGCGGCCCGCCGGCGGCCCGAGCCCGCGCGCGGGCCGGGCGGGGAAGGGCTCGCCGAAGGGCTCCGGCAGGGGTCGCGCCAAAGGCTCGAGCAAGGGCTCCCCGAAGGGCTCGAGCAAGAGCTCGGCGAAGACCTCCCCCAAGGGCTCGAGCACGAGCTCCGCGAAGACCTCCCCCAAGGGCTCGGGCACGAGCTCCGCGAAGGGTGGCGCCAAGGGCTCAAGCAAGGGCTCGCGCAAGGGCGCCGCCAAGGGCTCGGGCGGGCGGTCGGCCGGCGGCTCCGGGACCGGCTCGCGGAGCGCGGCGCGTCGCGCGCGCTGAAGTGCCCGGTCGCCGCATCCTGATCACCGGCATCGGCAGCCACTTCGGCACCGAGCTCGCGCGGCGCCTCGAGGCCGAGGAGTCCTTCGACTACGTGGCCGGGCTCGACACGCGCGCGCCGCTGCGGCCGCTCGCCCGCACCGAGCTGCTCAACGCCGACATCCGCGATCCGCGGATCACCGGTCTGCTCAAGCGCTCGAAGGTCGACACGATCGTCCACAACCAGATCGTCCGGCGCCCGGGGCGCGGCCTCTCGCCGCAGGCCGCGCACGACATCAACGTGATCGGCTCGCTGCAGCTGCTCGCGGCATGCGAGCACTCGACCAGCCTGCGGGCGATCGTCGTCAGGGGCTCGGCGGGCATCTACGGCGCCGAGCCCGGGGCGCCGCAGTTTCTGAGCGAGCAGATGGCGCGGCTCACGCCGCTGCGGACGCGCTTCCAGCGCGACGTCGCCGAGATCGACGACTACTTCCAGACCTTCTCGCGCCGCCACCCGCAGGTCGTCTGCACGATGCTGCGCTACCAGCCCTCGATCGGGCCGGGCCTCGACTCCCAGCTGACGCGCTACCTGTCGCTGGCGGCGGCTCCGACCTACCTCGGCTTCGATCCGAGGCTTCAGGTCGTCCACCAAAGCGATGCGCTCGATGCGCTCGTCGCCGCCACCAAGCATCCGGTCGCGGGCGCCGTCAACGTCGCGGCCGGCGGGACGATCGGCCTGATGCGCATGCTGCGCCTCGCCCGCAAGCCGGCGCTGCCGATCCCGGCGCCGCTGTTCGGCGCCTCGGTGGGCGCCGGCCGCCGCTTCCGGCTCGTCGACCTCTCACCCGACTTCTCCCGGCTGCTGCGCTACGGGCGCGCGCTCGATACGACGCGGCTCGTCGAGGAGGTCGGCTTCCGGCCGCGCTACTCCACGGCGGGCGCGATCGAGGACTACCTCGCGCGCCGCGGCGAGCGCATGCCGGGTCAGTCCGCAGCACCCGGCGCCGCCTCCCATGAATCCCGGTCCCGGCGCGGCCGTCAGCGTGACGAGCGCGCGCGCGCATGAGCGCGGGCTCGCACGGCCGGGGAAGGCCCAGCGGCCGCCGGGCGCCCAACGGCCGGGGGGAGCGCACCGACCGGGGAGAGTCGACCGGCAGCCACGGCGCGGGAGGGCGCTCGGCGCTCGCGCCGGCGGTCGCCTTCGCCGGCCGCCTGCG
>JBBSNQ010000120.1:0-4993 GCA_038232575.1 Solirubrobacterales bacterium
GACGACGAGCGCGTGCGGGGCCCTGACCTCGTACACGCGCCAGTGCTCCGAGCGCCAGCGCGGTGTGAGGTAGGGGGGCTCGCGCGCGACGAGCGCCGCCTCCGCGCGCGCCGAGTAGTCGAGCGGCGCGTCGGGTAGGGCGACGAAGGCCACCGCGTTCTCGCCGAGCCAGCGCTCGTAGGCCTCGTCTGTCAGCTGCCGGTCGTCGTAGAAGAGGGGGTTGTGGGCGATGTCCGTCGAGCGCAGCCAGCCGCGCGCGATCGGCCGCCGCGGCGCGACGATCGCAGCCTCCCAGTGCTCGCGCGTGAACGGGATCTCGACGCGTCCCGCGCCGCCCTCGCGCGCGAGGAATCGCAGCAGCGGCTTGTAGTAAGCGGGCTCGGTCGACTGATTGCCGATCGTGTTGGCCACGTCGCGCACGGCCGGCGACCATTGCCAGACGAGCAGCGCGATGAGCAGGGCGCCCGCGGCGAGCAGTCTTGCCATGCCGAGCTCGCGGCGGGCGAGGAGACCGAGCGCCAGCGCGGGCCCGAAGGTCTCGCCGAGCCTGACGACGTTGCCGCCCATCGGCGTGGCGATCAGGAACGACGCGAGTGCGGCTGCGATGTAGAGGGCCGTGCCGATCCGCAACGTGCGCTCGCAGCGGGGCAACAGCAGCAGCAGCGGGCCGGCCAGCAGCGGCACCGCCACGAACGAGGAAAAGACGAAGGGGGCTCTACCTCCCTCGGGGAAGGCCGCCGCGAGCAACAGCGGCGGCGCGAGCGCGGCGAGCGCGAGCGTCCATCCCGGCCAGCCTCGCAGCGCGCGAGCGGCGTGAAGCCGCCAGTCCTGCCGCGCACGATCGGCGCGCTCGCCGGACGCGCCCGAGCCCGCACCTGCTGGGTCTGCAGCTCCTGGTTCGGCCAGGGCCACGGCAACTCCTGCGAGCGCTAGGAACGCGCCCGCGACCGGGCTCGCGAGCGAGCATGCCACGGCGAGAGCTGGAGCCAGCGCGTGGCGTCCGCGCTGCAGCGCCAGCAGCGCGCCGAGCCCGACTGCCACGCCCAGGGCGAAGGTCAGGCGCCCGGCGAAGAGGGTGGCGCCAGTGCCAGCCCCGAACAGCACCGCACCCGGCAGCGCACGCTCGCCGAGACGGTGGCGGGCGAGCGGTTCGAAGAGAGCGGCGGCTGCGACCGCAGACGCGGCCCCGGCCAGCCACGGGCCGAGCAGCCAGGCAAGCGGCGGGAACAGCACGCTGTAGGCGGGCGTATGGTGGCCCGCGTACCACTGCCCGTTCCAGACCGAGAAGCCCTCCTGCCCGAACAGCCAGGCGCGGTAGACATGAGCTGCGAGGTCGCCGGTGCGCGGCGCCACCAGGACGTAGAGGAGGCCGATCGCCGCCGCGAGAAGGGTCGGTGCACCGCGCCGGAGCACGACCGCGCGCCGGGGCGCGAGCGAGCCCCGTCGGGCGAGGAAGCCCCGCCCGACGAGGAAGCCGCGCCCGCTCAGGCGGCCTCTTTCCCCTGCGGCGCGGCCAGAAAGCCGGTGATCAGCTCGACCGTCTCGGGGCGGTCGAGCCATGGCCAGTGCCCGGCGTCCGGCACGATCTCGAGCCGGGTCGGTCCGCCGAGGGCGTCCGCGTACGCGCCGGCGAACGAGGTGGGAATGTAGGGATCCTCCTCACCCCAGACGACGAGCGCGGGGCACCTGATCGCGCCGAGCCGCTCGCCTGCGGCGGCGAGCGCAGCCTCGGGCGCGGAGCGGTAGAGCCGCAGGATCGCCCGCTGGGTGCCGTGGTCAAAGTGGCGCCAGATGCTGTCGATGAACGAGTCGGGCATCGGCCCTTCGGTCGCGTTCGACTCGCGCGTCAGGAAGCGGAACATGCGGCGCGTGGAGGTCCCCATCACCAGCTCGCCGAGCACCGGGCGACGCCACGCGCGCGCCAGGCGGTGCCAGCGGTAGCCGGGCAGCAGCGGCACGGCGTTGACGATCACAAGCGCCTCGATCCGCTCGGGCGCCGCCTGCGCGAGCGCGAGCCCGAGCCCGCCCCAGTCGTGCACAACGAGTGAGAGCCGCTCGACCCCGAGTCGGTCGAGAAAGGCCTCCAGGAAGCGCGTGTAGCCGGGGATCGAGTAGTCGAAGTCACCCGGCTTACCCGATCGCCCGAAGCCCGGGAGATCGGGCGCGAAGCCGCCCGTCCGTTCGAGGAATGTCGTCCAGTCCTCCGAGCTTGTCGGCACGCCGTGCAGGTAGAGCACGGGCGCCCGCCCCGTCGCGGCCGAGGCCTCGCGCCAGGTCAGCGGCACGCCCGCGACCTCGTCCTCGCGGACCTCGACGGTGGCCGTGCTCGGGCGTGGGTGCTCGGCCTCCACGGGATGCCTCTTTTAGCAGGCGGCGCAGCGCTCGCCCTAACGTTCGATCCGTGGCGGCGACGCGCAGCTGGAGGCGGCCGGATCGACGTCGCGTGCGGCGAATCCGCGACCGCCTGCGGGGCGCCTACGGCCGGCCCGTGCTGACGCCCCACCGCCGGCCGCTCGACGAGCTTGTCCTCACGGTGCTCTCCCAGAACACGAACGACCGCAACCGCGATGTCGCCCACGCGCGGCTGCGCGAGCGCTTCTCCTCCTGGCCCGCGGTGCGCGACGCCCCGGAGGACGCGGTCGAGGAGGCGATCAGGCCGGGCGGGATCTCGCGTGTCAAGGCGCGGCGCATCCAGCAGATCCTGGGCGCCCTCGGCGGTGACGACCTCAGCTGGCTCGAGCAGGCGCCGGTCGAGCAGGGGCGGGAGCATCTATGCGCGCTGCCGGGTGTCGGGCGCAAGACCGCGGCGTGCGTGCTGCTCTTCTCCTACGGCCTGCCGGACATGCCGGTCGACACGCACGTGCACCGGGTCGGCACCCGTCTCGGCCTCTTCCGTCCGGACGGCTCGCTCGAGGAGGCCCACGACGAGGCACTGCGCCTGCTGGGGGCCGAGGACGCCTACGAGCTCCACGTCCTGCTGATCAGGCACGGCCGGCGCACCTGCGCGGCCCGCTCTCCCCGTTGCCAGGAGTGCCCGCTGCGTCCGCTCTGCCCCTACGGTCGCGCGCGCTCGAGACCGGCCGGCAGCGACCGTGCGGCGAAGTAGGCCGCGGGCCTTCAGGATCTGTATACTCCCCGCTTAGATTTTCTGAATCAAGAACTGAGCTAGCGAACCGATGAGACTTTAGGAGGCAGGCGCAATGGGCAAGACGATCGGCATCGATCTGGGCACCACCAACTCGTGCATGGCCGTTCTCGACGGCGGCGACCCGAGCGTGGTGGAGAACTCCGAGGGCGCGCGCACGACGCCGTCGGTGGTCGCCTTCACGAGCGGCGGCGAGCGCCTCGTCGGCACGGTCGCCAAGCGCCAAGCGGTGACGAACCCCGGCAACACGGTGACCTCGATCAAGCGGTTCATGGGCCGCAAGGAGGCCGAGGTCAAGGAGGAGGAGAAGATCGTCCCGTTCGAGGTCGTGCGCGGCGAGAACGGCGACGCGCGCGTCTCCGCGGGCGGGGACGAGTACTCGCCGCCCGAGATCAGCGCGATGATCCTGCAGAAGCTGAAGACCGACGCCGAGGCCTACCTCAACGACACCGTCGACAGCGCGGTCGTCACGGTGCCGGCCTACTTCAACGACGACCAGCGCCAGGCGACCAAGGACGCCGGCCGCATCGCCGGCCTCGACGTCAAGCGGATCATCAACGAGCCGACCGCGGCTTCGCTCGCCTACGGGCTCGACAAGGAGTCCGACCAGACGATCCTCGTCTTCGATCTCGGCGGCGGCACCTTCGACGTCTCGGTGCTCGAGATCGGCGAGGGCGTCTTCGAGGTCAAGTCGACCGCGGGCGACAACCACCTCGGCGGCGACGACTTCGACAAGGCGATCGTCGACTGGCTCGTCAAGGACTTCAAGGCCTCGCAGGGGATCGACCTGTCGCAGGACAAGATGGCCCTGCAGCGCCTCTACGAGGCGGCCGAGAAGGCGAAGACCGAGCTCTCGAGCACGCAGGAGACGCAGATCAACCTGCCCTTCGTCACGGCTGACCAGTCGGGGCCCAAGCACCTCGACACGCGGCTCAGCCGCGCGAAGCTCGTCGAGCTCTGCTCGCCGCTGCTCGATCGCGTCGTCGGTCCCGTCAAGCAGGCGATGAGCGACGCCGGCACGAGCGACGGCAAGGGGATCGACCACATCGTCCTCGTGGGCGGCATGACGCGCATGCCAGCCGTGCAGGAGAAGGTCACCGAGCTGATCGGCAAGGAGCCTCACCGGGGCGTCAACCCGGACGAGGTCGTAGCCGTCGGAGCGGCGATCCAGGCCGGCGTGCTGAGCGGCGACGTCAAGGACGTGCTGCTGCTCGATGTCACGCCGCTCACGCTCGGCATCGAGACCAAGGGCGGTGTCATGACGAAGCTGATCGAGCGCAACACGACGATTCCGACGCGGCGCTCGCAGGTTTTCTCGACCGCCGACGACAACCAGCCGAGCGTCGAGATACACGTGCTCCAGGGCGAGCGTGAGATGGCCCACCACAACAAGTCGCTCGGCAAGTTCCAGCTCACCGGGATTCCGCCCGCGCCGCGCGGCGTGCCGCAGATCGAGGTCGGGTTCGACATCGACGCGAACGGCATCGTCAACGTCTCGGCAAAGGATCTCGGCACCGGCCAGGAGCAGAAGATCGAGATCAAGGCCGGCTCCGGGCTCTCCGACGATGAGGTCGACCGGATGGTCAAGGATGCCGAGTCGCACGCCGAGACCGACCGCCGCGAGCGCGAGCTGGTCGAGGCGCGCAACAACGCCGAGAACGCCGCCTATCAGTCCGAGAAGCAGCTCGGCGAGATGGGCGAGTCGGTGGACGAGTCCTCGCGGAGCGAGATCACGGCCGCGATCCAGGCGGTGCGCGACTCGCTCGGCTCCGAGGATGTGGAGGAGATCAAGGCGAAGACCGACGCGCTGCAGGCGGCCTTCCACAAGGTCTCCGAGCAGATGTACGC
>JBBSNQ010000121.1:0-4947 GCA_038232575.1 Solirubrobacterales bacterium
AGGACGCCTTCCGCCTGCACGACACCTACGGCTTTCCCTTCGAGATGACCCGGGAGCTGCTCGCCGGCGAGGGGCTCGCGGTCGACGACCAGGGCTTCGATGAGCTGATGGACCACGCGCGCGAGGTGGCTCGGGGCGGGGCGCGGCGCGAGCAGCAAGCCGGGCCGGCGCACGAGCACGTACTCGATTTCGCGCGTGCGGCGGCGCCGACCCGGTTCGTCGGCTACGAGACGCTTGAGGTGGAGACCGTGATCGCCGCCCTCGAGCGCGCGGACGGCCGCTATCTCGCCAAGCTCGAGGAGAGCCCCTTCTACGCCGAGGGCGGGGGGCAGGTCGCCGATGGCGGCGTGGTCGAGACGCCGTCGGGGCGCGCGCGTGTGCTCGACGTCTACCGGGTGGGGGACGACCAGGCGCTCGAGCTCGAGCTCGGCGAGCCGGCGCCGGGCGGACCACCGGGCGAGCCGGCGGGCGGAATGGCCGGGGATGAGCCAGCGGCCGGCGAGCTCCAGAGCGGCGAGCCGGCGCGCGCGCTCGTCGACCGTCCCGGGCGCCTCGCGACGATGAGCAACCACACGGCGACCCACCTGCTCCACGCCGCGCTGCGCCAGCGGCTCGGTACGCACGTGCGCCAGGCCGGCTCCTACGTCGGCCCGGACAAGCTGCGCTTCGACTTCACCCACGGCCAGCGGCTCTCGCCGGAGGAGCTTGCCGATGTCGAGGAGCAGGTCAACGCGTGGATCGTCGCCAACCAACCGGTGCGTGCGATCAGCACCACGCGCACCGAGGCCGAGGCGCGCGGCGCCCTCGCCCTGTTCGGGGAGAAGTACGGTGAATGGGTGCGCATGGTCGAGGTGGACGGCGAGGTCTCGCGCGAGCTGTGCGGTGGCACCCACGTCGGCTCGACCGCGGAGATCGGCGTCTTCCGGGTGATCGCAGAGACTTCGAGCGCCTCCAACGTGCGCCGGATCGAGGCTCTCACCGGCGCGGCGGGCATCGCGCTCTTTCGCGAGCGGCTCGAGCAGCAGCGCGAGCTCGCGCAGCTGCTGCGCGTGCCCGAGGGCGAGGTCGTCGGCGCGGTGCGTCGGCTCTCCGACCAGGTCGAGGAGCTCTCGCAACGACCGCGCTCGAACGGGGCCGGCGCGCGCGCGCAGGTCGGCGCGCTCGTCGAGGGAGCCGAAGAGATCGCGGGCGTGCGCGTCGTGGCGGAGGTGGTAGAGGCCGAGGACCAGAAGGCGCTGCTCGAGCTCTCCGACCAGGTTCGCCAGACACTCGGGCTCAGCGTGGTCGTCCTCGGTTGCGCCGCCGACGGGCGGGCCCACCTGGTGGCGGGTGCCGATCCCGCCGCGGTCGAGCGCGGGGTGAGCGCGGCAGAGGTCGTGCGCTCGGCTGCCGCGGTAGCTGGTGGGGGAGGCGGCGGCCGGGACACGATGGCGCAGGCCGGGGGCCGCTCGCCGGAGAAGCTCCCGGACGCCGTCGCCGCGGCGCGGGCGGCGATCGAGGCGGCGCTCTCGTGACGCGCGTGCTCGCGCTCGATCACGGCTTGGCCCGCTGCGGCTGTGCGGTCTCCGACCCCACGGGCACGCTCGCGCGGCCGCTCGCGAGCGTCGAGCGCCCCGATTCCCGAGCGGGCATCCGCTGCCTGACCGAGCTGGTGCGCGAGCACGAGGTCGCGCGCCTGGTCGTCGGGCTGCCGCTCACGCTCGCGGGCGCGGAGGGCGAGCAGGCTGAGCGCGCTCGTTCGTTCGCTGGCGTCCTCGCCGATGCCGTCGACGTTCCGGTAGAGCTGCACGACGAGCGCCTTACGACACGGCTGGCCGAGCGCACGGGCGGCTCCGCCGACAGCGACTCCCGCGCTGCCGCACACCTGCTCGAGGGGTATCTGGCGACTCGTGAGGCGAGCGCGGTCAGAGAAAGCGCGGTCAGAGAAAGCGCGGCCAGAGAAAGCGCGGGCGACTCAGACGAGCACGCGAGCGGGCATGCCGCCGGCCCGCGCGAAACCGGAGCGCGCGCATGAGCGGCGGCGGGCCGCCCGAAGTACCCGGCGGGCGCTCCGAGGAGGAGCGCGAGCGGGCGCGGGCCGAGCGGGCGGCGCGGCGCGGCGACGGATCGACTGCCGGCAGGCAACCGCGGAGCGAGCCTCTCACCGAGCCTCACCCCCTGCCGGGCGGCCTCGGATCGCAGTCCGACGCGCCTGCGAGCCCGCGCCAGCTGACAATCGGCATCGCTGGCGGGATCGCGCTCGCGGTCGCCGTCGTGGCGATCTCCTGGGCGGCGATCTCCTACTTCCAGCCGTTTACCGGCCCGGGCGGGGAGCCTGTGCGCGTGGTCGTGCCGGAGGGCGCCGGCCTCGCGCAGATCGCGAGCATGCTCGACGAGCAGGGGGTGATCTCGAGCCCGCTCTTCTTCCGCGCGCGCGCGCGAATCAAAGGCCTGACGACCGATCTGAAGCCCGGCTCCTACAAGCTGCCGACGGGCGCGAGCAACGCCGCAGTGCTCACGGCGCTCGCCGCTGGCCCCCCGCGCGACGTCGTGCAGGTCACGGTCCCGGAGGGAGGATCACGCGAGGAGATCTCGCGGGCGGTCAAGAACGCCGGTCTCGGCGGGAGCTACCTGCGCGCGACCAAGCGCTCTGACGCCCTCGATCCGAGCCGCTATGGGGCCGAGGACGCCGACGACCTCGAGGGCTTTCTCTTTCCCTCGACCTACGAGCTGGACCGTGGCAGCTCCGCGCAGGCGCTTGTGCGCAAGCAGCTCGAGGCGTTCAAGCGCGAGGTCGCCAAGGTCGACATGAGCGAGGCCGAGCGCCGCAATCTGACCGTCTACGACGTGCTGATCGTCGCCTCGATGGTCGAGCGCGAGGCGCAGATACCGAACGAGCGTCCGGTGATCGCCTCGGTCATCTACAACCGCCTGCGCGCCGACCAGCCGCTCGGGATCGACGCCACGATTCGCTACGCGACCGGCAACTGGACGCGCCCGATCCGGGAGTCCCAGCTGAAGATCGGCTCTCCCTACAACACCTACATAAACCAGGGCCTGCCGCCGGGGCCGATCGGCAGCCCCGGCCGCGCCTCGATCGAGGCCGCGGCCAAGCCCGCCGACACCGACTTCCGCTTCTACGTCGTCAAGCCGAACACCTGCGGCGAGCACTCCTTCTCGGAGACCGACACCGAGTTCGTCCGCGACCAGGCGCGCTACGAGGCCGAGCGCCAGCGCCGTGGCGGCCAGTCGCCGACCGACTGCCCCCCGACGGGGTAGCGGCCCGGAAGCGGTGCTCCCGACCGAGGAGGGCCCGCCGGAGGGACGCCTGCCCGAGGAGTGCCCGCCGGAGGAGCGCCCGCCGGACGCAAGGCGCCTGGCCGAGACTCCCCCCTCGCCGGAGGCGCTCTGCGGGGTGCTCGGCTGGCCGGTGGCCCACAGCCGCTCGCCGGCGATGCACAACGCGGCCTTCGAGACGCTCGGCATCGACTGGCGCTACGTCAAGCTGCCGATCGCGCCCGAGCTCTTCGAGGAGACCGCGCGCGCGCTCGGCGCCTCGGGCTTTCGCGGTGCGAACGTCACGATTCCCCACAAGCAGGCCGCGCTCGCCGTTGCCATCGACACGACGCCGGCGGCACGGGCGATCGGCGCCGCCAACACGCTCACCTGCGCAGACGGCACGATCGATGCCGACAACTCCGATGCGCGCGGCTTCCTCGACGCGCTCGGCGAATCGCCGCGCGGCCTGCGGGCGCTCGTGCTCGGCGCGGGGGGAGCGGCGCGCGCGGTTGTCTGGGCGCTGCGCGAGGAGGGGGCGGCGGAGGTCGCGATCTGGAACCGGACCTCGGGGCGCGCCGCCGCGCTCGCGCACCAACTCGGCGTGCGCCACGTCGAGCGGCCGGCGGAAGCAGCTGGCGCCGCCGACCTGCTTGTGAACACGACCTCTGTCGGGCTCGAGCGGAGGACGGGCGCAGCGGCGCACGCGCTCGCGAGCGGGGATGACGCGCCCGCAGCGGTCGAGCGCGCGCTCGCGGCACGGCGAGACGACGGCGCTGTGGAGCACGCTATCGAGGAGCTCGAGCTCACGGACCTCGCGCCACCCGCCACGGTCGTGGACCTCGTCTACGGTGAGGGGCCGACACCGCTCGCCAGGTGGTCGGCTGCTCACGACGCACGGTTCGTCGACGGGCTCGAGGTGCTCGTCCGGCAGGGCGCGCTCAGCTTCGAGCGCTGGACCGGGCAGCCGGCACCGGTCGAGGCGATGCGACGGGCAGCGCGCCTGGGCTGAGCCGGGATTGCAGGGCGGGTCCGCGGGCCCGACTCGGACGCTCGGCGGACGCCGGTGCCGAGAACGAGCACAGCCGCACGGGTAAACCCGCGGCCGCTCGGTGCCGATAGGAGCCGTGTGACCATCTCACGGCCACTGATCTTCTCCCTGGTCGGCGCGATTCTGATCGCGGTGACCTTCTTCGCGACGCGCGGTGGCGCGACCGAGGAGGCGGCAGCCCCTCCGGCTCCCGCCGCTCCGTCGCCGAGCTCTCCGACCCAGGCGGGCGTCGCTCCGGCCGCTTCGAAGCCCGGCGCCGCACCCTCAGCCTCGCAGCAGAGCGGCTCCGAGGCGACCAAGACCAAGGCCGATCCCGCGGCCGAGGCGCTGGCCGGCCTCGAGGGTCTGCCGCCGCGCGTCAAGCGCGCGCTCGAGCGCGACAAGGTGGTCGTCTTCCTCTTCACCCAGCGCGACTCGGCCGATGACAGCGCGACGCTCAAGGGAGCGCGTTCGCTCAAGACCGGCAAGGGTCGCGTCTCGGTCTTCACCGACAACGTCGGCAATCTCGGCGACTACGGGCAGCTCGTGGCCTCGGTCGGCGTCTCGCGTGCGCCCTCGACAGTGATCGTCAACGACGACGGCGAGGTGCGGTTGCTCGAGGGCTACGTCGACCCGGGCTCGCTGCGCCAGCACGTCAAGGA
>JBBSNQ010000122.1:0-4943 GCA_038232575.1 Solirubrobacterales bacterium
ATGGCCGCCACCCGACAGACGACCGCCGCGCAGCTGGCCGAGCGTCTGCTCGCGGGCGAAAAGCGCGCCCTCGCGCGTGCGATCTCGCTGGTCGAGAACGACGACGCCGAGGGCTGGGCACTCGTGCGCGAGGTCTTCCCCCACACGGGCCGGGCGACGATGGTCGGCTTCACCGGACCGCCCGGCGTCGGCAAGTCGACGCTGATCGGCGCGCTCGTCAAGGACGCGCGCGCGAGGGAGCGCGAGGTGGCCGTGCTGTCGATTGATCCGACGTCGCCGTTCACGCACGGCGCTCTGCTCGGCGATCGCATCCGCCTGACCGACCACTTCCTCGACCCGGGCGTGTTCATCCGCTCGATGGCCAGCCGCGGCTCGCTCGGCGGCCTCTCGGAAGCGTCGCTGCAGACGGCGCTGCTGATGGACGCAGCCGGCAAGGACGACGTCTTCCTCGAGACGGTCGGCGTCGGGCAGGCCGAGGTCGACATCGTCGACCACGCCGACACGGTCGTGCTCGTGCTGGCGCCGGGGTCGGGCGACTCGATCCAGGCGCTCAAGGCGGGCGTGATGGAGATCCCCGACGTGATCGTCGTCAACAAGGCCGAGCATCCGCTCACCGAGGCGATGGTCAGGGACGTGCGCGGAGTCCTCTCGCTCGCCTCACAGCGCAGCTGGCGCATCCCGATCGTGCGCACCGAGGCGAGCCGTGGGGAGGGGGTGCAGGAGCTCGTCGAGCGGATGGCCGAGCACCGTGAGCACATCGAGCGCGAGGGCACGCTCGAGGAGCGCCGGCGGCGCAACCTCCGCAACGAGGTGATCGCGCTCGCCACGCTCAGGCTCAGGCGCCGGCTCGAGGACTCGCTGCGCGAGGACGAGTCGGTGGCCGAGCTGCTCGACGAGGTCGCCACGCGCCGGATCGACCCAGCGAGTGCCGCGGCGCGCCTGCTCGACGGGCGCGAGTTCTGAGCGCGCGCTGCGCGGGGGGATCCCCGCCTAGCCTGCCGAGCGCGCAGCGACGCCGTTCAGCGCCAGCTCGAGCGTCGCGGAGCGCGCGCGCTCGGCACTCCAGCGGTGGCGCGCGCGCAGGTGGATGTAGGTCCAGCCGACGAGGTTGAACAGGACCGTGGCGGTCTCGGCGGGGTCGCACTCGCGCAGCGTGCCGTCGGCGGCGCCATCGGCCAGCAGGCGTGCGAAGGGATCCGTGAACAGTCCGCGCGTGAGCGCTCCGTCGCCGTCCTCGTGGAAGACCGCGTCCGTTCGCGAGCCGAGCGCGGTGATGACGCCGAGGTTCGCATCGGCCACCTCGCACAGTGCGGCGAGCGCGTGCTCGAGCCGCTCGCGCCCCGATCCGGTCGCGGTGAGCGCGGGCCACAGCGCGTGCTGGAAGTCGTCGACCGCCTGCTCGGTCAGAGCTTCGAGCAGCAGCTCCTTGGTGAGCCCGCGCCGGTGCAGCGTGACGCGCGACAGTCCCGCCTCGGCCGCAATGCGTTCGAGCGTCGCCTTCTCGACGCCGAAGCTGGTCAGCACGGAGCGAGCGGCGTTCAGCAGCTCCTGGTCGATCATCGTGCGCCGCTCAGTGTGCACACAGCTAGTGTACAATCCGATACATGAAAGTTGCAGATAAGTTAGGCGACCCTAACACCCAGTCTGAGCATGAGGCGCCCTCCGCGGATCACTACGGCCGAGGCCGGCACCGGCGCGCGATCTGGTTGCACTGGGGAGGAGCCAGCGATCGCGACCGCCTGCTGCGCGTCGTGCAGCCCGCGCTGATTGGCCTGATCGACGGCACGATCTCGACGCTCGCGCCGATCTTCGCCGCGGCCTACATCGCGGGCTCCCGGACCGCGCTGCTCGTCGGGCTGGCCGCCGCGCTCGGCGCCGCGATCAGCATGGGGATGTCCGAGAGTCTCTCGGACGACGGGCGGCTCACCGGTCGCGGCAGCTCGCTGCCGCGCGGCCTGATCACCGGGGCCGCGACATTCGTGGGCGGCACCCTGCACGCGCTGCCCTTCCTGATCAGCGACGTCGGCAGGGCGCTCGCGCTCGCCTACCTGGTCGTCGCGGTCGAGCTGGTGGCGATCGCGGTGATCCGCAAGCGCTATCTGCGCGTTTCGCTGACCGGATCGCTCGTGCAGGTAACGATCGGCGGCGCGATCGTCGCCGGGGTCGGGGTGGCGGTCGGCCATGCGTGAGCTTGGGCGACTGCTGACGCCGGGCGGCCGGCACCGGCTACACGTGGGCCGACTTCGGCGGCCACGCTGGCGGCGCCGGCGCCCGTCGCGTCGGAAGCTCGCGGCCGCGGTTGGCGGGGGCCTGCTCGCCGGCGCGACGCTGGCGCACGCCCTCTGGTGGCGGCGCAACCCCTCGGCGTGCCCCTACAACCAGCGGGTCTGGGTCGAGCTGCCCCACCCGCTGATCACGCGGCGCCGTCTGCTCGAGATCCTCAAGCCGGCACCCGGCGAGCGCATCCTCGAGCTCGGTCCCGGCGCCGGCTACTACTCGCCGGCGGTCGCCGAGCGGCTCGGCGGGGGTCGGCTCGAGCTGTTCGATCTGCAACAGGAGATGCTCGATCACACGATGCGGCGCGCCGAGCGGCTCGGCCAGAGGAATCTCGTGCCCACGCAAGGCGACGCCACGGCGCTGCCCTACGAGGACGAGAGCCTCGACGCGGCAGTCCTCGTCACCGTGCTCGGCGAGATTCCCGATCAGGACGCAGCGCTGCGCGAGCTTGCACGCGTTCTGCGCCCCGCGGGGCGGCTCGTCACCGGTGAGCTCCTGATCGACCCGCACTACGTCTCGCTCCGTAGCCTGCGCGAGCGAGCCTCCCGCGTCGGGCTCGAGCTCGAGGAGCGCGTCGGCGGCGCGCTCGGCTACTTCGCGCGCCTACGCAAGCCGGCGCCTGGGTGAGGCAGGCTGTGCGGTGATCTGCTAGGCCTGAGATCCCTCGGCCCGGGGTACCCCTCCGAGAGCAAGTATGTACCTCAGGGGTTGCAGGACGACCCCGGAGGTACAAGCTTGGGGGTGGAGGCCAAGTGCGGTCGGAGCCCAAGCGCGGTCGGACCTCGAGCGCTGGTCAGGCGCGAGCTCCGTCACGCCCCGAGCGCCCGCGCGATCACGAGCTGCTGGATCTCGTCGGTGCCCTCGCCGATCGTGAGGATCTTGGCGTCGCGGTAGAAGCGGCAGACCGGGTACTCCTCGATGTAGCCGTAGCCGCCGTGGATCTGTACGGCCTCGTCGGCGGCGCGGACGGCGAGCCGGCCGGTCTTCAGCTTGGCCTGCGCGGCGGTCAGCCCGAAGGGGCGTCCCGCGTCCTTGAGCAGCGCGGCCTTGTAGGTCAAGAGGCGCGCGGCCTCGAGCTCCGTGGACATGTCGGCGAGCTTCATCTGGATCGCCTGAAAGCCCGCGATCGGCTGCCCGAAGGCGTGGCGCTCCTTGGCGTAGGCGAGTGCCTCGTCGAGCGCTCCCTGGGCGAGGCCGATGCCCATCGCCGAGACGCCGATCCGCCCGCCGTCGAGCGTCTCGAGGAACTGTCTGAAGCCGGCGCCGCGCTCGCCGAGCAGGTTATCCGCGGGCACGCGGCAGTCCTCGAAGGTGAGCGGCCGCGTATCGGAGGCGTTCCAGCCCATCTTGCGGTAGGGCTCGCCGAGTTCGTAGCCCGGCGTCCTCGAGGGGACGATGATGTTCGAGATCTCCCGCTCGCCGGTGCGTGCGGTGATCGTCACGCAGCGCGAGATGTCGGTGCCCGCGTTCGTGATGAACTGCTTGGCGCCGTCTATCACCCAGTCGCCGTTGTCTGAGCGGGCGGTGGTACGAGTGTTCGCGGCGTCCGAGCCCGCTTCGGGCTCCGTCAGGCCGAACGCTCCGAGCGCGCGGCCGGCGCAGAGGTCGGGAAGCCACTCATCGCGCTGGCGCTCGTCGCCGAAGGCATAGATGGGGTAGGTGCCGAGCGACACGTGCGCGGCGAGCGTGATCGCGACCGAGGAGTCGACCCGCGCGAGCTCCTCGATCACGAGCGCGTAGGAAAGGTTGTCGGCGCCCCCGCCGCCGTACTGCTCGGGGTAGGGGATGCCCATCAGCCCGAGCTTTCCGAGCTGCTCGACGATCTCGTAGGGGAAGCGCTTCTCGCGGTCGAGCTCCTCCGCTACCGGCCTCACCTCTCCGTCGGCGAAGTCGCGCGCGAGCCGCTGGATCTCGCGCTGCTCGTCGGTCAGATCGAGGTTCATCGGCCGCAGCATGCTAGCCGCAGGTAGCATCAGGCGCCGGGCAGCGAATCCGGGAGAGAGGAGCTTTCGATGGCCGTGATTGCCGGCGTTCTCAGCGAGACGCAGCGGCGGACGCTCGAGGCCGTCTGCGACATCTTCGTCCCCTCGGTGGAGGTCGAGACCGACGACCCCGTCGAGCGCGCGTTCATGGCCCGCGCGGCAAGCGACCTCGGAGTCGCCGCCGCGATCGAGCAGCGCATGGGCGACTCGATGAATCCCGAGCAGGCCTCCGGCCTCGCCGACCTGCTCGACGAGCTGGCGGGCGAGGACATCGCCGGCAGCTCGCCCGAGCAGCGCACCGAGCTCATCCACCGCACCGCCGAAGCGGGCCCCGAGGCAAAGCTCGGCATCAAGGTGCTGCGCCAGCTCACGCTGCTCCACTACTACGGCCTGGTCGACGCGAGCGGACGCAACCCGGGCTGGGACGCGCTCGGCTACCCGGGCCCGCCAGCGCCGCCACCATCGCGTGAGCAGGCCCCGAAGACGATCTCCGTCGAGCAGGTCTCAGGGGAGCGCGCGACGCTGAGCGCCGATGTCTGCGTCGTCGGCTCCGGAGCGGGCGGCGGCGTGATCGCCGCCGAGCTCCAGGCCGCGGGCCGGTCCGTGGTCGTGCTCGAGATGGGGCCCTACCGCAACGAGGCCGACTTCCATCAGCAGGAGCTGCCCTCGATGCTCGACCTCTAC
>JBBSNQ010000123.1:0-4921 GCA_038232575.1 Solirubrobacterales bacterium
CCGCGAGCAGCTCGCCCTCGGCGAGCCGGCGCTCGATCTCGCGACGCTGGGCGGGCGTGTAGCCGGCGCGGTAGGGCGCGATCCGCTCGGCGAGGTCGCCGCGGCCCGACTCCTCGAGCCGCAGTCGCGCGAAGCGCTGGATCAGCTCGATCCCGCGGCGCGACTTGAGAAAGCAGATCGTCCGCGCGCCCTGCTCGACGAGCGCCGCCAGGATCGACGCGGCCTCCGAGAGCGCCGAGGCGCGCGCGCCCGTCGCCTCGTCGACGAGCGGCGGGTTCCACATCGCCACGGTGCGCTCGGCGTGCGGGGCGCCGTCGCGGCTCACGAGGCGCACGTCGAGCCCCGTGAGGCGCTCGGCGAGCTCGACCGGGTTTGCGATCGTCGCGCTCGTCAGCACGAAGCGGGGCTCGGTGCCGTAGGCGTTGGCGAGCCGCCGCAGGCGGCGCAGGACGTTGGCCACATGCGAGCCGAACACGCCGCGGTAGACGTGCGCCTCGTCGATCACGATCCAGGCGAGGTTCGCGAGCACGTCGCCCCAGCCGCGGTGGTTCGGCAGGATCCCGACGTGCAGCATGTCGGGGTTCGTGAGGATCAGGTTCGCACGCGAGCGGATCGCCCGCCGCTCCTCGCGCGGGGTATCGCCGTCGTAGATCGACGGGCGCAGGAAGCGCGCGCCGAGGCCGTGGAGGGCACGCGCTTGGTCTTGGGCGAGCGCCTTCGTCGGGTACAGGTAGAGCGCTCGCGCGCGCATGTCGTGGGCGAGCGTGTCGAGCACCGGCAGGTTGAAGGCGAGCGACTTGCCGCTGGCGGTCCCGGAGGTGACGATCGTGTGGCCGGCGCGCGCGGAGGCCAGCGCCTCGGCCTGGTGCGAGTAGAGCTGCTCGATCCCGGCGGCGAGCAGCGTCTGCTCGAGCGCCGGGTGGAGATCGTCGGGCAGCGGCTCGGTCTCGGCCTGCCGCGCCCCGTAGCGGCCCTGGGTGACGAGCTGCTCCCCGCGCCCCGAGTCGAGCAGCGCGCGCCAGGGCTGCGAGGTCGAAGCGGCCGAGGTCGAGGGCACCGCTGCGATAGTAGGCGCGCCGATGGCCGTGCGCTGCGTCTACACCGACCTCGACGGAACGCTGCTAGGCGCGGGCGGGTCGCTGCTGCGGGACGCGGGCGGTGACTTCTCGCTGATCGCCGCGCGCGGGCTCGAGGCCTGCCACCGCGCGGGCGCCGAGGTCGTGCTCAAGTCAGGCCGGCGCAAGGCGCAGGTGATGGAGGACGCGCGCCTGATCGGCCAGAGCTCCTACATCTACGAGGTGGGCTGCGGCGTCGTGATCGACGGCGAGGAGACGCTGCTCACCGGCGATCTGCAGCCTCGCGAGGGGAGAAACGTCCACGATCTGATCGAGGAGTCGGGCGCTCCGGGCCTGCTGCTCGATACCTACGCCGGTCGGCTCGAGCCGCACTCCCCGTGGCACCTCGATCGTGAGATCTCGCACCTGATGCGCGGGCTCGTGGACGCGGCCGAGGCGAACGAGCTGCTCGCCTCGCACGGGCACGGCGGGCTGCGGCTCGTCGACAACGGCGCGATCGCACCCGCGCACACCCTCGGCGGGGCGCTCGAGGATCCGCGCGTCTACCACCTGATTCCGCGCGGCGCATCCAAGGCGCACGCGGTCGCGTGGCACATGGACGCGCGCGGCTACGCGCGCGAGGAGTGCGTCGCCGTCGGCGACTCGCGCGAGGATCTGGAGGTCGCCGGCTATGTCGGACGCTTCTTCCTCGTGGCCAACGGGATCGAGCGCGACCCGTCGATACGTGAGCTCGTGGCGCGCCACCCGAACGTCGAGGTGACGGAGGGCCGCAACGGCGAGGGCTTCTACGAGGCGGTCGTGCGCTCGCTCATGGAGGAGCGGTGAGCGTCGCTGCGGTGAGATTGGTGTGGACTGGCCAGCCCTCGATCAGTCGTCGCCCGTAGCAGCCAGCGCCAGGTCGCGCCCCGCCCGCTCGAGCTCGGCGGGCGTGCTCGCCTCGGTGACGCTCGCGAGGTCGAGGATGCGTGCGCCGAAGGCGTCTAGCTCGTTGCGTCCGACGACCGCGTGGCAACCGACGCCCGACTGGCGGCAGCGCGTGGCGACTTCGCCGGCGGCCTTGCCCGCGAGCGTCTGCTCGTCGAGCGTGCCCTCGCCGGTGATGACGAAGCGCGCGCCGCGCATGCGCTCGTCGAAGCCGATGGCGTCGAGCACGTAGCCGGCCCCGGGCACAAGCCGCGCGCCGAGGTGTGCCCAGAGACCTCCCGAGAGCCCGCCGGCGCAGCCGGTCATCGGCAGGCTGCGGGGATCGTGCGGGGCGGCATCGGCGAGGGAGGTGAGCCGTTGCTCGAGGCGCTCGACGGTCTCCGGATCGGCGCCCTTCTGCGGCCCGAAGACGCGCGCGCACTCCTCCCACGCGGTGTGCACGTCGCAGAGCACGATGAGCTCGGGGCTCGTGCCCGCGACCCCCGGCGCCACGGCGGCGCCGGCCTCGCGCAGGGCCGCCAGGGCGCCCTCGCCGCCGTCGGTCGTGGCGCTCCCGCCGACCGCGACGAGCACCTTGGCCGCTCCGGCGGCAGCGGCGACGGCGATCAGCTCGCCCGTACCGCGGCTGGTCGCGGCCGCGGCGTCGCGCTCGTCCTCGGACACGCGCCAGAGCCCGCTCGCCTGCGCCATCTCGACGACGGCAGTGCGCCCTCCTTCGAGCAGAGCGAGCTCGGCGTCCACGGGTCGCCCGAGCGGGTCCGCCACGGTCGCCCCGATCCGCTCGCCGCCAAATGCCGAGAGCAGAACGTCCACGGTCCCGTCGCCGCCGTCGGCAACCGGCAACTCGTCGGCGTCGAGCCCGCCGGCGCGCAGTCCGCGCGCGATCGCCGCCGCGACCTCGCCCGCCGTGAGCGTGCCCTTGAAGTCGTCAGGCGCAACGAGGACCGGCGTGGGCTCGGCCATGACGGCCGACTGTAGCCCGCGGTTCAGGCGGGAGCGCGAGCGATAGGAAGTCGGTCAGCGCGCCCGATGTGCGAGAGTTGCCCCCGCGATGAGAGCCGTGAAGATCGGGGAGGACAGGCAGCTTCGGGTCGAGGAGATCGCCGGACCGGAGCCCGGTGAGGGCGACGTCCTGCTCGACGTCTCCCACTGCGGGATCTGCGGCTCGGACATCCATCTGCGGCCATCGGAGATGGTTCCCGCCGGCGCGGTGATGGGTCATGAGTTCTCCGGCCGCATCGTCGAGCTCGGAGCGTCGGTGGAGGGTTGGCAGCCGGGTGAGCGGGTCTGCGTGATCCCGTTTGAGCCCTGCGGCGAGTGCGCGATGTGTCGCGCCGGGCACGAGCAGGTGTGCGTCAACGCCGCGAGCGGCGGGATGGGCCTCGGTCAGGCGCAGGGCGCCTATGCAGAGCGGATCGCTGTGCCGGCCGCGACGCTCCACCGCCTGCCGGAGGGCATGTCAGACGAGCAGGGCGCGCTTGTCGAGCCGCTCGCCGTCGGGGTGCACGGCGTGGCGCTGGCCGACGCCGATCCGTCGGAGCCGGCGGCCGTCATCGGCGCCGGCCCGATCGGGGCGATGACGGCGCTCGCGCTGCGCGCCCGCGGCTTTGAGCGCGTGGTCGTGATCGAGCGCAACGAGCGCCGCGCCGAGCGCATGCGCGAGCTCGGCTTCGCGACCGCCGGCGCCGAGGGCGCAGCGGAGACCGTGACGGAGGCGCTCGGAGGCGAGCTGCCGGCGGCGATCTTCGAGTGCGCCGGCAACCCCGCGGCGCTCGGGCTCGCGATCGAGCTCGTCCGCCCGCGCGGGCGCATCGTCGCCCTCGGCGTGCTCGAGGAGCCGGTCGAGATCTCGCAACTCATGCTGATCCTCAAGGAGGCGCAGGTGCTCGGCTCGTTTGCCTACAGCCGTGCGGACTTCGCGGAGGCAGTGGAGATGCTCGCGGACGGGCGCACGAACGCCGACGCGCTCGTCACGGACGTGGTGCCGCTCGAGCGGGCTCAGGAGATGTTCGACGAGCTCGTGCGTCCCGGAACCGAGCAGCTCAAGGTGCTGCTGCGGCCGTGAGCTGTGCCGCGGCGGCGCGCTGGCGTTAAGACCCGGTCGACTCGCCGAGGAACTCCACGAGCAGCTCGCTGAGCCGATCGGGCGCCTCGACCGGGATCCAGTGGCCGACGCCCTCGAGGCGCTCGTAGCGCCACTGGCCGTCTACTCGCTCTCCCGAGCCCTTCATCTGCTCCTCGGTCAGCGCGGGATCCTCGGTGCCCCAGATCCCAAGCGTCGGGCACTGGACCGCCGGCACCGATGAGAGCTGATCGCCCCCGGCGAACGACTCCGCCGAGATGTTGGCCCGGTACCAGTTGAGCGCGGCGGTCAGACGTCCGGGGCGTGAGAGGTCGGAGACGTACTGCTCGATGTCGCCGCCGCTGGCGAACGCCTCCCGGAAGAGGCGCCAGTCATCCCGCTGGAGCGCCTCCTCGGCGACGCCCTCGAACTGGAAGAAGAGCATGTACCACGAGAGCCGGCGCTGGGCGATGCTGCCGGGAAAGCCGGCCGGGTGGCCGACCGAGATAGCGACGAGCCGCTCGACGCGCTGGGGCTCGAACGCGGCAAGGCCCCACGCGACCGCGGCGCCCCAGTCGTGGCCGACCACTTGGGCGCGCTCGACGCCGAGCTTCTCGAGCAGGCCGACGACCTGCTCGAGGATGGTCGGCAGCGCGTAGGCCTCGACCTCGTCGGGCGCGTCGGACTGGCCGTAGCCGGGTAGGTCCGGGACGATCACGCGCAGGCCGCTCTCGACTAGGGGAGGAACCTGGTGGCGCCAGAGCCGGGCGGAGTCAGGAAAGCCATGCAGGAGCAGAACCGCCGGCCCCTCGCCCTGCTCGAGCACGTTGAGACCGACGCCGTCGAGCTCGATCCGGCG
>JBBSNQ010000124.1:0-4918 GCA_038232575.1 Solirubrobacterales bacterium
CGAGCGATGCACCGGGATGCGCGCCGAGCACGCGGCGAGCGGTCTCACCGTTGCCCGTGCCGAGATCGAGGATCCGCTCGGCCTCGAGCCCCTCGGTCGCCGTGACGAGAGCGCGCTGCAGATCGTCGTAGAGCGGGATCTCCCCCCGGACGAAGTCGCAGTAGCCGTCCGGGTTCCAGCGCAGGCTGCGGTCGGTTGGCGCGTGGGAGACCTGCTCACGCCGCTCCCTGCTCTCTTCGTGCGCGGGCCGATCCTCGCCGTCAGGCACGGGTGCGCTCGGCTTCCCAGACGAGCACAGCGGGGAGCCCCGTTAGCGCATCTTCGAACGCATCGTGGTGGGAGCTCTTCGCGCGCGCTCGCGCCTGAGCGCGAGTGAGTGGTGGCTCGATGCAGCATCGAATCGCAAGGCCGGCGTCGACAAGTGCGGCCACGTATTCGCTGTGGGGATGCGCGTACTCGGGGATCATGGAGCGTGTGCCGATGGAGTTGGTGAAGACTGCGCGCCAGCCCAGCACGCCGGTGGCGAGCGGATGTGGGTTCGAGAGCACGAGCCGGCCGCCCGGCTCGAGGACGCGGCCGAGCTCCGCGATCGCCGGCCCGATCTGCGGCAGGTGGCTGAGCGCGAGCGCGCAGACCGCCGCGGCGACGCTCGCATCCTCCAGCGGAAGCTCGGCAAGATCGCCTTGGCGGAGGTCGGCATCGGGCAGCCTGAGTCGCGCTCGGGCGAGCATCTCCTCGCTCGAGTCGACTCCGACGACGTGCCGGCCTGCCTCGGCTAGGTACGCCGCATGTCGTCCAGTGCCACAGGCAGCGTCGAGCACCGGCCCAGGGGGTAGGGCATCGAGCAGGGGCTGGACGATCGCCTCCTCCAGCTCGACCGTGTCATTGCCCGGGTCGTCATAGCTCGCTGCCCACTCCGCATAGCCAGCTTCCGCTCCCGTCTCGGGCAGATCGCGTCGCTGCGCATAAAGCGGCTCATCCAGTGCAGCGACGATCTGCTCGATGTCACGGACGCGCTCGCCAACTCTGCCCAAGCGCCGACCGGCGCCCGCACGCAGCAGGACAAGGCCCTCAATCCCGAGTAGGTAGTGTCCCTCGCGGAGCTCGTCGCTCATCCATCACGACGCTAGCTTGAGGCGAGGTCCGGGCCTTGGCGAAGCTCCTCACCTGCAAGCAGCTCCATCAACAGGGCGTCATGCCAACCCTCGCCGTCCGCGTCGCGCTCGGCTTGCCTCAGCGTGCCGACGGGCCGGAAGCCGACCTTCTCGTAGGTGCGGATCGCGCCGGTGTTAGCGACCGCCGGGTCGATCGTGATGCGGTGATGGCCGCGCTCGTCAATCAGCTGGCACACGATTCGGCGCAGCGCCTCGGTACCGATCCCGCGGCCGTGAAGGGCGGGGTCCAAGAAGATGTCGATCGCCGCGTGGCGGTACTTCGGGTCGAGCTCCTCGAAGAACTGGATCAGTCCACCCACCGCACCCTCGACCTCGATCACCAGCCGCGTCGCCTCGGGCTCGTCCCAGGGAAAGCGCTCGCGCGGCTCGTCCCACCACGGGACGACCTCGGGCAGTGCGTGGATGCGACGGAGCTCGGCCTCGTCGTCTGCGGCGAGCGGTCGCAGGCGCAGGCTAGTCCGAGGCATTCTCGACGCGCTTGGCTATGGCGCGGGCGAACGCATCGAGATCCTCGAGGCCCGCGGCAAGTGCCTCGTAAACCCGTGCATCATCGACATCCTCGTAGAGGTGAACGAGGCGGTTGCGCAAACCAGTCAGGGCGCGCAGGCGCTCGGCGAGATCGGCGTCCAGCACGTCGTTCTCCTCGAGCACGGTGAACGCATCGCGAAAGTCGCCGGGAACGCGCCAGCCATCGCTGGCTATGACGTGATTCGCGACATCTATGCATGTCTGCGCCGAGACTTGGACGAGGTAGCGGCCGGCCAAGGCCTGCTCGGAGAGGTAGCGCTCCTGAGGAAGCTCGGCCAGCGCGGCGAGGCGGTCCTTGTAGCCGGCGAGCGAACTCAGTAGACGGCGGGTGCGTGCGGGATCGACCACGGATCAGAGGCCACGCGCGGCCACCTGCCGCAGGTAGCGATCGGTATGCGCCTCGAGGTAGGGCAGGTAGTCGAAGTACTCGGACCGGGTGCGTACCTCGAAGGCGACGCGCGCCGGCTCATCTGCCGAGAAGATGCGGCGTCCTTGCTGCACGATGCGCCCGCGGAGCTCGAGCCCGGCGCGCCCGAGCATCACCAGGTCTATGTCGGAAGCCCCGAGGGCCGTTGCGAGCCGGTCGGCCAGGCGCTGCTCCTCGAGCAGGCCGAGCTCGCGACCGACCATCACTGCGATATCTACGTCGCTGTTGGCACGCTCCTCTTCATCCGCGCGCGAGCCGAACAGGTAGGCGAAGCGAGCGCCCGCGTCGGCCAGAGCCTCTGCAACGCGAGGGTCGTCCAGATGCACGATCGGAGTGTACGAGCGCGCCGCGATGCCCAACCGAACGCAGCATGCGAAGATTCGCCTACCAACTTCGAAGACGGGAGCGAGCGCGATGGCATCGAACGTAAGCGAGAAGGACGCACGGGACGAGGCGGAGGCCGCCCGCGAGAGCGAGTGGAAGCTGCCGAGCTTCTGCAAACAGCTCTTCATGGGCGACTTCAAACTCGACCTGATCCATCCCCAGCCGAGCTCCGACGAGCAGGCGGTCGAGAAGGGGGAGCGCTTCCTCGCGAGCCTGCGGACGGTGCTCGAGGAGAAGGCCGATCCGATGCAGATCGAGCGCGAGGCCAGGGTCCCCGACGAGGTTCTCGACGGGCTCAAGGAGATCGGCGCGCTCGGCATGAAGGTCTCCGAGGAGTACGGCGGCCTCGGGCTCTCGCAGGTCTACTACAACCGCGCGCTCGCGCTCGCGGCGACCTGGAGCTCCGCGCTCTCGACGCTCCTCTCCGCCCACCAGTCGATCGGCGTCGCCGAGCCGCTCGCGCTCTTCGGCACCGAGGAGCAGAAGCGGGAGTGGCTGCCGAAGGTCGCTCGCACGCATGTCTCCGCCTTCCTGCTGACCGAGCCCGACGTCGGGTCGGACCCCGCCCGGCTCGCCACGAGCGCGACGCCGACCGAGGACGGCTCCGGCTACGTGCTCAACGGCCGCAAGCTGTGGGCGACCAACGGCGTGATCGCCGATGTGGTCGTCGTCATGGCGCGGGTGCCGAAGAGCGACGACCACCGCGGCGGCATCACGACGTTCATCCTGCCCTGCGACAACGACGGCGTCACCGTCGAGCACCGCAATGCCTTCATGGGCCTGCGGGGGATCGAGAACTCCGAGACCCTGCTCGAGGACGTCTTCGTGCCGAGCGAGAACGTCATCGGCCGTGAGGGGGAGGGCCTCAAGATCGCCCTCTCGACGCTCAACACCGGTCGGCTCGCACTGCCGGCCATCTGCGTCGGCGTCGTCAAATGGTCGACCAAGGTCGCGCGCGAGTTCGCCGCCGAGCGGGTGCAGTGGGGCAAGCCCGTCGGCAAGCACGATGCGGTGGCGCAGAAGATCGCCTACCTCGCCGCCAGCGCGTTCGGCCTCGAGGCCGTGCTCGACGTCTCGAGCCGGCTCGCCGACGACAAGAAGAACGACATCCGCATCGAGGCCGGGATCGCGAAGCTCTACGCCTCCGAGATCGGCTGGAAGGTCACCGACGAGCTGATGCAGATCCGCGGCGGCCGCGGCTACGAGACGGCCGAGTCGCTCAAGGCCCGCGGCGAGAAGGCTGTGCCCGTCGAGCAGGTTCTGCGCGACATGCGCATCAACCGGATCTTCGAGGGCTCGACCGAGATCATGCACCTGCTCGTCGCGCGCGAGGCCGTCGACCAGCACCTCGAGGTCGCCGGCGACATCCTCGACCCCGACGTCGAGCTGGGGGACAAGGCCAAGAGCGGGCTCAAGGCCGGCGCCTTCTACGGCAAGTGGCTACCCGGGCTGACGTTCGGCAAGGGTCGTGTCCCCGGCTCGTTTAACGAGTTCGGAGAGCTCGCGGAGCACCTGCGCTTCGCCGAGCGCGGCTCGCGCAAGCTCGCCCGGTCGATCTTCTACGGCATGAGCCGCTGGCAGGCGGCGCTCGAGAACAGGCAGGCGTTCCTCGGCCGGATCGTCGACATCGGCGCCGAGCTGTTCGCGATCGCCTCGACCGTCGTCTACGCGAGCACGCAGAAGGAGGAGCATCCCGAGCGCAAGGCGGAGATCGACGAGCTCGCGGACCTCTTCTGCAGGCAGGCACGGCGGCGCGTCGACAGCCTGCTGCACGACCTCTGGTTCAACGAGGACGACGAGAACCACGCGACCGCGCTCAAGGTGCTCGACGGGCGCTACGAGTGGCTCGAGGAGGGGATCCTCGACCCCTCGGGCGAGGGGCCGATGGTCAAGCAGCAGCCCGATGCCGCCGAGGAGCGCGCGGAAGAAGAGGTCGTGGCGGCGCCCTCGTAGGGTACGACGGGCACGGCCGCACGGGCGAGTACCGCATCAAACCCTGGGCGGCGGATCGCTCTTCGAGACGGCGGCGCTCGTGTCCATGTCCTGTGTCCATGGTAGTCTCGTGTCCGATGCGGACCATCGCCGCCGGAGAGTTCAAGCAGCGCTGCCTGGCCCTACTCGACGAGGTCGGCGCATCCGGTGAGTCGATCGTGATCACGAAACGTGGCGCGCCGGTCGCGCAGCTGACGCCGGTCTCGTCCGAGCGAGACGGGGACTGGCGCGGGGCGATGCGGGCCGGCGGCGAGATCGTCGGGGACCTTGTCGCACCCGCGGCCAACTCCGGCGACTGGCATGCCCTCGACGGGTGAGGCTGCTCCTCGACACGCATGTGTGGCTCTGGCGGCTGCTCGCGCCCGAACGGCTCTCGCACCATGCCGAGCGTGCCGTGGCCCGACGAGACAGC
>JBBSNQ010000125.1:0-4907 GCA_038232575.1 Solirubrobacterales bacterium
CGCCTCGAGTTGCTCTCGTAGCTGACCAGCCCCTTGTCCGAGCCCGCCTGCCCGGCTCCTCCCTTTTCCGCCGCCTCTCCCGAGCACTCGGTCGCAGCACGCGACGGGAGCCCTCAGCTCAGCGCACGCTTGACGCGCGCGAACAGCGAGTCCTCGCGCGGCGCGCGCAGGTTCTCCTCTCCGAGCGAGTCGCGGAAGCGCGCCAGCAGCTCGTGCTGCTCCTGTGAGAGCTTGCGCGGCACGACGACGTTCACGACAACGCGTTGGGCGCCTCGGGTGCCGCGCCGCAGCGACGGCATGCCGCGGCCCGCGAGCGTGAGCATCTCGCCGGGCTGGGTGCCCGCGGGCACCTCGACCTGCTCGTCCTCGCCCTCGAGCGTCGGCACGGAGATCGTCGCCCCGAGCGCGGCGCTCGGCGCAGAGACGTCGACGACCGTCACGAGATCGTCGCCGTCGCGCACGAAGCGCTCGTCCTCAGCCACGCGCACGACCACGTAGAGATCGCCCGCGGGCCCGCCACGCTCACCGGCATGGCCGTGCTCGCTCATCCGAATGCGCTGGTCATCGGCGATGCCGGCCGGCACATCGACCGACAGGCGCACTCGCGTCCCCTGGCGGCCGCGGCCGCCGCAGCGTCCGCAGGGCTCGCGCGCGGTCTTGCCCTCACCCCCGCATACGTCGCACAGCCGCGCCTGCACCATCTGCCCGAAGGCGGTGCGCGCCACCGCGCGCAGCTCCCCCGCGCCGCCGCAGCGCTCGCACGTCTCGATCGGCGTGCCCGGCTCAGCGCCATTGCCGTGGCAGTTCTCGCACGCGGCGACCGCGTCGTACTCGACCGGCACCGATGCTCCGCGCGCGGCGTCGGCGAGCGAGATCTCGACGCCCACGATCACGTCGCCGCCCTGGACCGCGCCGCCCGCACGACCGCCGAAACCGCGCGCGAACGCGTCGCCGCCCCCGCCGCCGAAGAAGGCCTCGAAGATGTCGGAGACCGAGCCGAAGCCCTCGAAGTTCGAGGCGTAGCCGCGCGAGTCGAGCCCCTCGTGGCCGTAGCGGTCGTACAGCGCGCGCCGCTCGCTGTCGCTCAGGATCTCGTAGGCCTCCGCCGCCTGCTTGAACTTCGCCTCGGCGTCGGGGTCGTGCTTGTTTACGTCGGGGTGGAGCTCACGCGCCTGCTGCCGGAAGGCGCGCTTTATATCGGCCTCCTGCGCGTCGCGGGAGACGCCGAGCACTTGGTAGGGGTCGTCTGTCATTCGCCGTAGAGCTCCGTCACGAAACGCGAGAGCTCAGCCGCTGCTTGGCGCACGCAGACGATCGCCGTCCGGTAGTCCATTCGCAGCGGGCCGAGCACGCTGACGACGCCGAGGTTGCGCGTGGCGAGGCCGTAGTTGGCCGCGACGATCGACAGCGAGCGCAGCGCGGGCGTCTCGTTCTCGCGGCCGATGCGCAGGTAGACGCTCGGCTCCTCAAGCGCGCTCTGCAGCACCGACAGCAGCGCCATCCGCTGCTCGAGCAGCTGCATCAGGCCGCCTATCTGCGAGAGCTCCTGCAGGCGGTCCTCCTGAAGCAGGCGCGCGGTGCCCTCGACGTAGAGGGTGTGCTCCGCGGTCGCCTCGAGCTCGGTGAAGGCCGGCGCGAGCGTCGCCAGGAAGTCCCGCTCGCTGGCCGAGAGCCCTGGATCGGCGAGCTTCTGCCGCAGCGCGCGCGCGCCGAGCGCGATCCCGGCCAGGGCCTCGTTGAGGTAGCTGCCCGCCCAGTCGATGACGCCCACATCCACGGGACCGGGATAGGAGATCACGCGCTTGGAGACGCCGCCGGTCGAGGTGATGATCACGACCATCGCGACCTGCGGTTGCAGCAAGAGAACCTCGACATGCCTGATCGTCGTGGTCGCGATCGGGGGCGCGGAGACGGCCGCCAGCAAGCTCGTCATCTGCGAGAGCTGCTCGGTGGCGACGTGCATCGCCTCGTCGACCTCCCTGCGGATGACGCTCAACTGCAGCCGCGGCGTGTCGGGCACGCCGGTTTCGGGCACGCCGGTTTCGAGCAGCTCGTCGACGTAGGCGCGGTAGCCGCGATCGGTGGGGAGGCGGCCCGCCGAGGTGTGCGGATGCTGCAGCAGGCCGAGATCCTCGAGCCGCGAGAGCTCGGCGCGGATGGTCGATGGCTTCCAGGGCGTCTCCTCGCGCTCGGCGAGCCACCTGGAGCCGACGGGCTCGCCGAACTCGCCGTAGCCCTCGACGACCTGCCTGAGCAGCGACGACTGGCGGGGGGTGATCTGCACCTCCCCCATTGTGCTAGGTCTGGAGCTCGGCCTCGGCGTTGCGGATGATCTGGTTGCCCGCCTGCTCGGCCTCGGTCTCGACGAGGAGCCTGCCACCATCCGTGTCCGCCTCCCTGACCGTGCCCAACACCGTGATCTCCTGCTCGGGCACCCCCATGCCGCGGAACTGCACCGACAGGCGGCGCAGTGAGCGCGGGTCGCCGCCGGAGGCGGCTGTGGCAGCCCGTGCCACGAGCGCCATCCCGTAGAGGCCGTGGAGGATGTTGCCCGGCAGACCGACCGACTCCGCGAACTGCGGGTCGATGTGGATCGGGTTGAAATCGCCCGAGGCCCCCGCGTAGCGATGGGGCAGGTACTTGTCGGGCGTGACCTTGAGCTCGGGTATCGAGTCGCCCTCGTTCACGACCCCCCTCGCACGATGTTGGTCCACGTCCCGCGCACGACCTCCCGCCCCTCCTGGTTGACCGAGTGCGACTCGAACACGAAGAAGCCCTTGTCGTCCTTGTCGTAGGCCTCCTTGAGGCTCGCCGTGGTGGTCAAGGTGTCACCCGCGCAGACGGGCTCTGACCAGACGAACTCCTGGCCGCCGTGGACCATGCGTGCGAGGTCGATGCCGAGCTCGGGATCGAGAATCGCCGGGCCAAGCGCTCCGCTCGAGTAGACGACGCAGAACATGGGCGGCGCGACGATGTCGCGAAAGCCCGCGGCCTTGGCGGCTTCGCGGTCGTGGTGGACCTGCGCTTCCTCGCCGACTGCCTGCGCGTACTCGCGGATCTTCTCGCGGCCCGCCTCGTACTCGAAGGGCTCGTAGGTCTTGCCGATGGCAGCTTGGTCCGGGGTCATGAAGGGTCAGAGGGTCAGCGCGTGGTCCCGCTCAGCACGTCGCGCTCAGCGCACGGGCGCGGTGCGGCGCTCGGGCTGGCGGAAGGCAAACGGGAGCGTATCGAGGAAGGGCGTGATCCTGTCGACGACGTCGTCGAAGGTGAGCGCCTCGTCGAGGGCCGAGTCGGTCGGCGGCTGCCCGCGCATCATGCGGATCGCGGCGGCGTGGCGCCCCTCGACCTGGACGATCCTGCCGGCGTTGATCAGCACGTTCTTGTTGATCACCTGCGGCGCGGCGCCGTTGTAGGCGCCTACACCGGTGTCCTCGAGCGTCTGCGCGATCGAGAGAAAGCGCTTCTCACCGGAGTAGGGGAAGTCGACCTTCGGGGCCGGCACCGGGCGCTTGCCGAAGCTCTTAAGCGCTCCACTGAGAAAGTCGACGTGCTCGCGCTCGTTGCTTGCGAGCTCCTCGGCGAGCGGCTTCACCTCGCCGGAGAGCTTGACCTGCTTGAGCGCCTCCTCGTAGTAGGCAGCTTCGAAGTACTCGAGCGTCAGCGCGAAGTTGAGGATCTCGATGTCGCCGGCGCCGATGCCTTGGTTGACCTGCGCCATGGCGCGGCCCACGAACGGCGCCACGGCGCCCGCGCCGTAGGCCCCGGCGACGGCCAGCGTGCTGCGCATGAGGAAGGCCGCGCGCGTGGTCCCATGGACCTCCACGCCCGCCAGCTCTGGATGCATCGGTCGTGCTCTTGACATTGAGCCTCTTTCTCTCCCTAGCTCACGATGAACGGCTTGACCCGCTTCAGCACGGTGCGCATCGTGAGCGGCTTGGCGAACGGCCCGTCCGGCGTGATGCTCTTGCCGGCGATCATGTTGAGCGCGGCCGCGTGCCGCGCCTCGACCGTGTGCACCGACAGCGCGGCGGCGAGCACGTCGGGATCCTCGACGAACGCGGCCTGCCCCAGGTAGGCGCCCGCGCCGGTGTTCTCGAAGCTGACGGCGAGCTTGAGCGCATCGGCGGGCGTGCTCATCGGGAAGCGCACGCGCGGGCGCTCGACCGGCTCGGTGGCGAGTTGCTTGGCGAGCGCGCGCAGGATGACGACGTGCTCGGCCTCGTTCGCCTCGATGCTCCGGTAGAGCGACGCGTACTCGGAGTCGACAAGGCCGCGGTTGTTGACCTCGTTGTAGAAGTCGCGCTCGAGGTACTCGAGCGTGAGCGCGTAGTTGACGATGTCGGCGTCGTTGGGGCCGGTCGCCTGCCCCTTACCGGGATCGCGGGCGATCGCGGAGCCACCCTCCTCGTTGTCCTGGCCGCAGGCGGCGAGCAGCATCGCAAACGTGCCCACGGCAGCCGTGCTGCCGAGCTTCTCCACGAAGCGCCTGCGCGAGGAGCGGTCGCGAGCGAGCCGCTCGACCGCCGTCGGGTCGCGCTCGTCGAACTTCGCGCGAGCCGCCTTGCCGCCGGCGTTGCCCTTGCCGCCGGTCGTGCCGCTGCCTCCGCCCATGCCCATGCTTCCTGCCATGCCCTTCAATCTATCGCGCCGCGCCGACGCGCACGCCGGTTCGGCTCCGGAGCCGCCCGCGGTACGTCCCGGGGCGCCCCTCTGGGCGGGGTCGCGTGCCGGTTCCATGGAGGTCGCGTGCCGCATTCGCGTGCAGCTTCCGTTAGGGTGGGCCCCTCTATGAACCCGCCGCGGGAGAGAACCATCCATGAGTGACGCACTGAACCTCGTCTACAACTCGATCGACGACGCGCACGCCGACAAGCCGGCCGCCACACGCCGCCAGCTCGTCGCAGGCG
>JBBSNQ010000126.1:0-4888 GCA_038232575.1 Solirubrobacterales bacterium
GCGACCTCGTTGCACGAGGCTGCCGAGTCCCTGCGGAAGGGCAAGGTCAAGAAGCGCCGCCGCGGCAGGAAGCTGCTCGTGGTCGGCGTCGTCGGCGCCGGTGCGGCGCTGGCCCTGAGTCAGGGGGCGCGCAAGAAGGCGCTCGACCTGGTCTTCGGCGCCGAGGAGGAGTTCGAGTACACCTCGACGACGATGCCGCCGCCGAGCGGGTCCGACGGCGGCGCGTCTGCGTCGCCGGCGCAGTCCGCGGCGGCTTCCTAGCAGCGAGCGGGAGATGCAGCTGGCAGGTTGCGAAGGGCGCCTACGGGCGCCCTTCGTGCGTCCGGGGCCCGAATGAGCGTTCGACGTGCCTGCGGGGGCCGGATCCGCGGCCGCCCCCGCTGCGTGCCGGGTACCACCGACCGGCGGTGAGTGGGCTCCCCGAGTGGCCCGAGGGCTCGGCGGGCGTGCTGTGCGTCGCCGGTCCGCACGCGATCCCCGTGTCGACCGCGCTGCGAGCCGGCGATCGGCGGGTTCTGCTGGCGCTCGGCCGGCGTCGCGATGCGCTGGCGAGGCTCCGCGAGGAGCCGCAGGCCGCTCTGTGTCTGCTGGCTCGCGGCCTTGCCTTCACGGCGCACGGGCACGCGCGGGTCGTGAGGGAGGAGCTCGAGGCGGCTCGAGGCGTCGCGGCGCTCGAGCTCGTCGTCGAGCGGGTCCAAGACCATCTCGCGGACGGACGCACGGAGATGCTCTCCGCAGCCGGCTGGCGCTGGCTCGACCCCGACGCCGCGGCCGCCGACGCCCGGATCAGCGCGGAGCTCCGCGGCCTCGCGGAGCGACGCTAGACGGCGTCCTCACCCGAGCGCTCGAGCTTCGGCGAGCGCCACGGCGCCGAGAGCAGCCGCTCCAGCTCGCCGCTGAGATCGTCGATCGCGATGCGCCGCTGCTCGAGCGAGTCGCGGTCGCGCAGGGTCACGGTGCGGTCCTCGAGCGTCTGGTGGTCGACGGTGACACCGTACGGCGTGCCGATCTCGTCCTGGCGCCGGTAGCGCTTGCCGATCGACCCACCGGCGTCGTACTCGGCCGGCATCCGGCCCCGCAGATCCTCGTAGATCTCGCGCGCCAGCTCGGGCTGGCCGTCCTTGCCCACGAGCGGCAGCACCGCGACCTTGACGGGTGCAAGGCGCGGATGCAGGCGCAGCACCACCCGCTCGCGCCCCTCGACCTGCTCCTCGTCGTAGGCGTCGACGAGGAAGGCGAGCGTCGCACGGTCGGCGCCGGCCGAGGGCTCGACCACGTGGGGCACGTAGCGCTCGCCGCTCGCGGTGTCGACGTACTCGAGCTTCTCGCCCGAGAAGCTGGCGTGCTGGGTGAGGTCGAAGTTGCCGCGGTCCGCGATCCCCTCGAGCTCCGACCAGCCCATCGGGAAGAGGTACTCGATGTCGGAGGTCGCACTCGAGTAGTGCGAGAGCTCGTCGGGATCGTGGGCGCGCAGCTGGAGGTGGTCGGGGCGAAGCCCGAGCTCGACGTACCAGCGCATGCGCTCGGCGAGCCAGTGCTGGTGCCAGCCGCCCGACTCGGCGGGGGGCACGAAGAACTCGATCTCCATCTGCTCGAACTCGCGCGTGCGGAAGACGAAGTTGCCCGGCGTGATCTCGTTGCGGAACGACTTGCCCACCTGTGCGATCCCGAACGGCGGCCGCTTGCGCGAGAACTGCAGGACGTTCTTGAAGTTGACAAAGATGCCCTGCGCGGTCTCGGGGCGCAGGAACACCCGTGAGCCCTCGTCCTGCACGGGCCCCATGTGCGTCTCGAACATGAGGTTGAAGTTGCGCGGCTCCGAGAGCTCGCCGCCGCAGTTGGGGCAGCGGAGGGCCTCGTCGTGGCTCGTGCCTGTGCCTGTGCCCTGGCTCGGTCCCGGGTCCCCATCCGCACCCGCGGAGGCGCCCCGCTCCTCCGCCGCCTCGCGCAGATGGTCCTCGCGCCAGCGCATCTTGCACTTGCCGAGGCACTGGACGAGCGGGTCGGTGAAGCCCTCGAGATGGCCGGAGGCCTCCCACGTTCGCGGGTGCATCAGGATCGCCGCGTCGAGCGCCACCACGTCGTCGCGCTCCTGCACCACCGAGCGCCACCACTGAGCCTTGACGTTGCCCTTGAGCAGCACGCCGTAGTGCCCGTAGTCGTAGGTCGAGGCGAGCCCGCCGTAGATCTCCGAGGACTGGAAGACGAAGCCGCGCCGCTTGCAGAGAGCGACGATCTTGTCCATCGTCGCTACGTCCGGAGCCGCGGATGCCACGCTCCGAACCCTAGCGAGGGGGCGGCCGGCGGGCTGCGTTTTGGCACTCGTATAATTTGAGTGCCATGCCCTTCTACGAATACCGCTGCGATGCTGGCCACAGCTTCGACGTCCAGCAGCGCATGAGCGACGACACGCTGACGAGCTGCAACCTCTGCGACGCTCCCGCGCGCCGGGTCATGCACCCGGTCGCCATCCACTTCAAGGGATCCGGCTTTTACAACACCGACTACGGGCGGCGCAAGCGCGGTGAGAGCTCGGAGAGCAGCGAGGATCGCGGATCGTCGAGCAACGGGGACTCCTCCAAGGACGGGGACTCCTCGAAGAGCGGCGAGTCATCCAAGGGCGGCGACTCATCCAAGAGCGGCGAGTCCTCGAAGAGTGGGGATTCCGCCAAGAGCGGCGAGTCCTCAAAGAGTGGGGACTCCTCGAAGGGCAGCGGCTCCTCCGGAAGCGGCTCGACAGGCGGCGGATCCTCGGACGGCGGATCGAGCTCCTCGAGCGGTGGCTCCGACGGAGGCTCCGGCGGCAACGGATCCTCGCGCCGGGGCCGCAGAGGCTCCTCCGGCTCGGCATCCCGGGCCGGCTCCTCGCGCTGAGCGAGCTGCGCGCGAGAACAGCCCTGGCGAGAACAGCCCTGGCCAGAACGGCCTGGCTCGCTAGTTCCCGAGCAGGCGGCTCACGGCCGCGCGCTTCTCCTCTGGTGAGACGAGCAGCGTGCCGCCCGGCCCGTCGGCTGCGGGCTGTAGGACGCGCGTCTCCCCCGACGGGCTCGTGAGCACGTCGAGGAACAGCAGCGAGAGCCCGAACCCCGCCATGTCCGTGCGCAGTGCACGCGGAGCGGCCCAGCTCGCAAACGGCAGCCGGATGAAGCCCCCGGGCGAGATCAGCCGGCTGCGGATCGCGCCGATCACCTGCTGCTGGCGCCCGGCGCGCTCGGCGTCGGTCTCGTTGGGCGCGCACATGTTCTGGCGCACGCGCGCGAAGGCGAGCGCCTGGCGGCCGTTTAGGTGGTGCGTGCCCCTGCCGAGCCGGAAGACGCGGCCGTCGAAGGGCTGCGAGCGGATGCAGCGCTCGATCGTCACGTCGATGCCGCCGAGCGCATCGATCAGCTCGCGGAAGTTCTCGAAGGAGACCTCGATCGCGTGGCTGATTACCAGCTGGTCGTCCAGGAAGCCCTCGACCGTCCGGACCGTGAGACCGGGTCCGCCGAGCGCGTACGAGGCGTTGATCTTCGCCGGCTCGTGCCCCGGGATCTCGGCTAGCGAGTCGCGCAGGATCGAGAGGCGGCGAACCCGGCCGATGCTCGCGCGCAGCAGCAGGATCGAGTCCGCTCGCGGAGGTCCCTCCCCGGCGCCAGGCTGCCGCGAGCCCTCGGGCCGCGCGTCGGAGCCGAGCACCAGCACGTTCGTGCCGGTGAGCAGGCTCTGCGGGCCGCCGCGTGAGAGCGCAAGCTCTGCGGAGGCATCGATCCCGGGAGCCAGGCCGGCGCTGACGTAGAAGACGGCGATCGAGGCGAGGACCCAGAGGACCGCGGCAAGGATCAGCAGCTTGATGATGCGACCGGGACGGAAGGCCCTGAGCAGGCGGCGCGGATCGCGCCCGGTGCGCCGGCCGAGCTCGTCGCGTCCCGGCCGGCGCAGCGAGGAGCCGAGCTTTCCGCGCGAGCGGTAGACCTTGTAGTTGGGCGCGCCGCCTGCCATGGCGCTGTGTATACCGTGCGCGGATGCCGGCACGCCGCACGATCGGGATCGACGCCGGCGGTACCAAGCTGCTCGGCGGGGTCGTAGACGAGCATCTCGACGTCGAGCACAGGGTGCGGCGGGTCTGGCTCGGGGAGGACGAAGGTGGGGTGCTCGACGCCTTCGCGGCGATGGCCGACGACGCGCGCGAGCTCGTCCCAGAGGTCGAGGCCGTGGGCTTCGGCATCCCGTCTATGGTCGACTCGGAGAGCGGCGCCTCGCTCAGCTCGGTGCACCTGCCGCTCGAGGGCGTGCCGTTCCGTCGGCTCATGCAGGAGCGCCTCGGGCTGCCGGTGTACGTCGACAACGACACGAACGCCGCGGTGCTCGCGGAGCAGCGGCGCGGGGCGGCGCGTGGAGCCTCGCACGTCGTGATGCTGACGGTCGGGACGGGAATCGGCGGTGGGCTGATTCTCGACGGCGAGGTCTACCGCGGCAGCTGCGGAGCGGGCGCGGAGCTCGGTCACGTGGTCGTCGAGCTCGCCGGGCCTCCCTGCCACGGCGACTGCCCCGGACGCGGCTGCCTCGAGGCGGTGGCGTCGGGGACGGCGATCGCCCGGGAGGCGATCGAGGCTGCCCGTCGCTCCCCCGAGTCCGCGCTCGGCGAAGCGCTGGCCGGGGAGCGCGCGATCGATGCGCCGCTGGTCGTGGCCCTGGCACTCGAGGGCGACCGGGCAGCCGGGCAGGTGCTAGAGCTCACGGGGCGCAGGCTCGGTGCCGGGATCACGAGCCTCGTGAACATCTTCAACCCGGAGATCGTGGTCATCGGCGGCGGGGTTGCGGCCGCGGGCGACCTGCTGCTCGACCCGGCGCGCGAGGTGCTCGCCGAGCGCGCGCTGCGCCCGTGCCGCGAGCAGGTGCAGGTCGTCCC
>JBBSNQ010000127.1:0-4878 GCA_038232575.1 Solirubrobacterales bacterium
GACAGGTGCGGCTGCGCGGAGCGGATGTGGCTGCGCAGACTGGCTGTGGCTGCGAGGTCTCGTTGTAAGGGTTTCGGCGGCTGGTGCCTGGACCTTTAGAGCGGGGCCGGATTTGGGATGCAGCGATGGCAAGCTAGCAGCGGATCGCGACGTTGTCGCCGGCCGTTCGAGCGAGAACGCGTGACTGCGACCGGGGGCGCTCCGCTCGGCTATCGTGCGGGTTGCAGCCAACGACGAGCTCGGAAGGGCGAGGGGGAGCAAGCTTGAAGACGCATCACAACTGCCGGGCGCTGTGCCTCGGGACCCTCGCTGCCGTCGCTCTCGCCCTGCCCGCGGCCGTGTTCGCCATGCCGGGGTCCGCGTCGGCCCAGGCGCCGCCGCCGCCGAGCCCGCAGCCCGAACAGCCGCGGCTCGGTCCCGCGCCGCCGCTCGTGATTCCGGAGAACCACCGCTTCCTTCGCACGCACGAGGCGCGCGAGGCCACGCGGATCGTGCTCGAGCCTCTCGCGCCGACGATCAACGGCCTCGAGAATTGGTTCGCCCGCCCGTGCCAGCGCTTGAGCAATCAGGCCTTCGTCTGCCGCCTGCACTACGTCGGCCTTGCGCCGCCCGCGGACGTGGTCCAGTACGAGCACTGCGCCGACTTTCTCCTGAGCATCAGGAAGCTGCCGGGCAAGCTTCCACCGCCGGAGCCCGACGAGCCTCCCGACAAGGATCGGACGAACTGGCGTGTGGTCCCCCAGGAGCTGCCGCCGGGGTTCGCGCAAGACTGCAACGCGCCGCTCCCGCTTCCGCCGGTCCCGCTGGCGCAAAGCGGACGGTAGCGCCCGACGCTCCAGCGCCCGATACGCCCCGCTGCCTCAGGTCTTGGCGCCGGGCTGCTGCTCCTCCACGAGCCGCCTGAACAGGTCGAACCACTGCTGCAGGTGCCGCGCGCCCAGGTACTCCTCGCGCACGCGGCGGCGCGCCTCCTCTCCCATCTCCTTCGCCCGCTCCGGCTCGTCGAGCAGCTGGCGCACGGCGTCGCCGAACGCGGCGGGGTCGGCCGGATCGTCGAGCAGCAGGCCCGTCTCACCGTGCACCATCTGGTCCTGGATGCCGCCGATCCGGCTGGCGACGACCGGGCGCGCCTTCCACATCGCCTCGGCGACGGTCAGACCGAAGCCCTCGGCGAGGCTCTTCTGCACGATGATCGTCGCCCGCCGCTGAAGCGCGTTGACCATCGCCGCGTTCTCGTCGCCGTCGTCCATCGGCAGGCACGCGAGGTGCACGCGCTCGCGCGCCCCGTCGGGCAGCTCGTCCCTGGCGGCGCAGACGTCGTCCAGCACCTGCTTGCCCTCGGGGTCGTCGCTCACGGCCTCGACCGCCGGACCTGCGAGCAGCAGCTCCGCGTCGGAGTGCGGCACCACCTCACGCACGAACCCGTCGATCACCCCGAGCGGGTCCTTGAGGCGATCCCAGCGTGAGACCTGGACGACGAGCCGCGCACCGGGCGCGACCGGCGCATCCTCGACCATCTCCGCGCGCCGCTCGACTCGCCCCGTGCTGCCGTCGATGCGCGCGAAGGTGGGCTCGGCGCCCTGGCCGCCGTCGGCATCCTCTTCGCTGGGGTCTGCGCTACCGCCGGGAGTCGCGTGGCCAGTGGCGTCTGCGCCGAGACCGGCCGCCCGGACGATCGCGTCCACCTCGGCGGGCTCCATGTCCTGGTTCTTGGGGGAGAAGGCGTCGATCGAGGGTGGGATGACGACGATCCGCTCAGGATCGAGTCCCTCCCAGGCGAAGGCCTCGCGCGAGAAGACGTAGAGCTGCGCCTCCTGGACGTAGGGGAGCAGGAAGCGCCACGCGACCCGTGCGGTCTCGTTCGGCAGGTCGAGCCCCACGTGGCAGCGCCAGGCGGTCTTGATGCCGAGCTCGCGCAGCATGCCGGCGAGCCCGGCAGTCTGCGGATCGTGGAGCACGACGATGTCCTCGGGCGAGACGAGCTCGCGCAACCCCTCGACGTTGGCCTCGAGCTCGGACTGGTAGATCTCGTGCTCGGCGTCGCCCAGCTCGCCGCCGTCGCCGACGACCCCATGGAGGTGGTTGTGGATGCGCTTGGTGACCGTGAAGAAGTCCGGGCTGCTCGCCGAGATCACTGCCCAGCGAGTGTCCACGCCCGCGCCGTTGGCGTAGGCGAGCAGCGGGCGGAGCATCTCCGCGACGCCGCCGCCGGCCGCCGTCGAGTTGATGTTCCACACGACACGCCCGTCGAGCAGCTCGCGACTCGGCTTGAGCTCCTCGTCGAAGCTCTTGAAGGCCTCGGCTCCCAGAACGGTCTCGAAACGGCTCGGCTCGAGCGGCGCGATCGAGACCTGGGTCAACGCGGACATATGCGACTTCTATCACGATGGCGCGCGAGGCGGAGCCGTCGCGGAGCTTGGCCCGCTGCGGGCAGTGCTGTCCGCGCGCGACATTACGAGTGGGTGAACTAGACGGAGCCTCCGACACGGACGGGACGGGGCGCATAGGGTGTCGCCCGATGCGAATTCGGAGTGAGCTGATCACAGGCGTGGTGCTGGTCGCCGGCGCGGTCACCGGGTCGGCGCGTCGTTTGCCTGCGGAGGCAGTGAGCCGCCGCCGGCGCAGCCAGCTGGTGAGGAGATGGCGGCCGAGGAGGAGATGGCCGCCGAGGGGATGTCCGAACCGGCGCTCGCCGTGCGCGTCGACGGCGGCGACATCGAGCGTGTCGCGCCCGAGATGATCGGCTTCCAGTTCTGCAGGGAGAACCTGCGCATCTGCGCCGGGGTCAAGGAGAAGGACTTCGAGCGCCTCACTCCGAGCCGGCTGCGCGCGGTGAAGCTCGCCAAGGAGCGGCTCGACAAGCGCGAGGCCCGCGCCGAGCGGATCCGTGCGGAGCGGCGCGCTCGGCAACGCCGGCAGACCCAGCAGGCCCCTGCGCCCTCGCCAAGCCCTGCGCCCTCCCCAAGCCCTGCGCCTACGCCCGCTCCCCGTCCCTCGCCACCGCCGCCTCCGCCCCAGCCGCCGACCGGGACCACCACGACCGGATAGCGCCGGCGCCGAGCAGCGCCAGCGTCGGGCCCCACACGATTGCGCTGATCGCCTCCTGGGAGGCGACCGGATGCTGCGGGAGCGCGAGGTAGAAGATCGAGATCGTGCCGCTCGCCCACAGCAGGGCGGGGATCGGCGCCACGCACAGCAGCGGCAGGATCCACAGCACGTACCAGGGCAGCGCGTAGGCGCTCGCGAGCAGGACCGCGCCGAAGAGCAGGGCCGACTGGCGGCAGGCTCCGACGAGATCGCGCGGCGGCCTCGCGAAGCTCACGCCCACGGCGGCTGCAAGCGCGCCCAGAAGCAGCCCCCGGGCCGCCCAGTCCGGCGCTCCCAGACCAACGAGCCAGCGGAAGGGACCGCTGCCGAAGCGCTCGCCGGCGAACGCGCTCAGTGAGCCGAGTACCGCCCACCCGGCGCCGAGGTAGGGCGCGTAGAGGAGCGCCACCGTTGCTCCGAACGCGAGCACGAAGCGCCACCCCAGGCGGCGCAGGAAGAACGGGCCGAGCAGTACCGGGACGAACTTGACGAGCGCTGCCACGGCCCGCGCTGCGCCCGCGCCGAGGCTGCGCCGGCGATCCCACAGGAGCAGGGCGCTGAGCATGAAGACGAGCGTCAAGGGCTCGAGGTGGCCGCTTGACGCGATCTCGACGATCGCGACGGGGTGCCAGGCGTAGAGCACGACGCGTCCGCGCGGCCTCCCCGTGCGCGCGAGCAGGACGAGCAGCAGCGCGACGGCCGCGGCCTCTAGCGCCAACAGCAGCAGCTTGACGCGCAGGAGGCCGTCGCCGGCGAGCTCGTACGCCGCGAGGAAGAAGAGCTCGTTCGTCGGCGGATAGAGCGTTGGCGTGAACGGGCGGTTGACCTCGGTGAAGATGCTTAGTCGCGGAGTGGGATCAGCTTCGGGTCGGCGGGCGCGTAGCGGTAGGGGTTGATGCCACTCGCCTGCACGCGGCCGTCCCAGACGAAGCGGTAGGCATCGTCGGAGAGCGTCGGCGCGTCGAAGGCGAGCAGTGCGCGCGCCGCGAGCGCGACGAGGAGGACGATCGTCAGATCGCGCCGGCGTCCGCCGCGCCAGAGCAGCAGCGCGGCCGCCCCGCAGATGAGCAGCATCGTGCTCTCGAGCGCCACGAGCGCGCGGTTGGCGAGAGCCAGGTCGCCGAGCGCGTGGATCGCAAGGGCCGCTGCTACGAGGCCGAGGCCGAGTAGCGCCAGCGCAGCGGTACGCCAGCCATCGCTCGACCCTGCCGCGATTGCGCGCGGCGCTCCGATCGCGCTCACTACACCGCCGCGACTGCGCTCACTACACCGCCGCGACTGCGCTCACGGCACCGGCGGGAAGCCCATCGCGACCATCAAGAGCGGCAGCGAGAGCGCGGCGCCGCGCAGTATGCGGCTCGAGCCGAGCGCGGCGAGCGGCAGTAGCCAGATCAGGTACCAGTGCATGAGCCAGGTCGTCGTGAGGAGCATCGCGAGCGCCGCCCAGCCCATCGCCGTGATCCAGTCGGCGCCGCGCCAGGTGCGAACGAGCAGGTAGCAGAGCGCGCCCAGCAGGCAGCCCACGGCGACTGCGCGGATCGCGGGCGTGACGCCGCCCAGGCCGAGGGCCCAGCCGAGGGCGTTCGGCAGGTTGTAGCTCGACACCTTCGTGCTCTGCGTCCCGAGCGCCTGCGCCAGCCCCACCGCGCCGGGCCCGAAGGCCGCGAACGTGAGCGCCGCGATCGCGACTGCGGCCAGCGCGGCACCGGCGAGGGCGGAGGCTCGGCGGCGGGCGCCGATGATCGCAAAGACGACGAGCGGCCCCGCGGCGACCTTGACCGCGGCGGCGCA
>JBBSNQ010000128.1:0-4848 GCA_038232575.1 Solirubrobacterales bacterium
CTGACCCGCTGGTTGACCTCCTCCAGCTGGCCCACGAGATAGGTCGCGTCCTGTTGCGGGATGAGCACCGTCTCCTCGTCGCCGCCGCAGCCGAGCGCACCCGTCGCGGATGCCATCGTTGCGAGCACGAGCAGGGCGCCGCGGCGGCCGGGGCGCCCTCCGCGGCGCCGATCGCCCCCTGGGTCAGGGGATCGAGCGAAGGACTGGGTTCCGGTGTTCGGCTTCGATCTCATCGTCCGCGATAGAGCCTCTCAGATAACGCCCGTGGCAGCCCCGCTTGCTCGATGGCCCCCGCCGCCTCCTCGACCGGGTACTCGACTCTCCGCCAGCTGGCCGTACAGCGCTCGAGATCGAGCAGCAGCCAGGCAGCTCGCGGATCGCCGTCACGAGGCTGTCCGACCCCGCCGGGATTGAGCAGCCATTTCCCCTTCGACAGGTCGGCCTCGGTTCCCTGCGGCGCCTCGGCTCCGCGCACCTGCTCGCCGTCGCTGCGGCGGAAGAAGAGGGCGACGTGTGAGTGGCCGACCGCGCCGATACGAGCGCTCATCGCGTCCATGCACATATCGGCCTGGGACGTCGACAGCACGTACTCCCAGATCGGGTCTCGGGGGCTTCCATGGAACAGGCCGATCGCTTCGCGACCGGTGTCCTCGGGTCCGAGCTTGGACAGGAACTCGATCGCCTCCGAGCCGAGGCGCTCCTGGGTCCATCGGGCGGCCACGGCCGCATGCTCGGAGAACGTCGCGATGTCGATCCTGCCCAGCGCGACCATGTCGTGGTTGCCGAGCAGGCTCAGGTCGCAGCTCTCCTCTGCCAGCGCGACGCACTCGTTGGGCTCTGCGCCGTAGCCGACGAGATCGCCTAGGCACCAGGTGGCCTCGACCTCGGCTCGCTCGACATCGGCGATCACCGCCCGGAACGCCGGCAGGTTACCGTGCACGTCCGAGAGGAGCGCGATGCGCGTGGGTGCCGGGTCTACAGTGTTCGGAGGGTGAGGGCTCATCGCTACGCGCTGCCGACGGCGATCCTCGGCACGGTCGTCGCGGTTGGGGCCGCGAGCTTCGTGCTCCGGCCCCGTAGCGGGCTCATCGAGCCGGCCGCAGTCGACGCCAAAGCGTACTTCAGCCCAGCGCAGCTCGAACGGACGCACGACTTCCGGCGCCCGCAGGCGCTGCTGGGACTGCTCGGCCTCGGGGTCACGGGCGGGACGCTCGCCCTGCTCGCGCTACGGCCGCCGCCGCGGATGCGCCGCGGGCTCGAGTGGGCCGGGGGGCGACCGTTGATCGGAGCGGCGGCCGCCGGCGCCGGCATCTCGCTGCTGCTCGCGGCGGTCACCCTGCCCGTCGACGCCGCCGCCCAGCGTCGCGCGGCGGAGGTCGGCCTCTCGACCCAGGGGCTTGGCTTGTGGCTCGGAGACGTCGCCAGGTCGGCTGCGCTGAGCGCCTTGATGGCGGCGGCAGGCGCCGCTCTGCTCGTCGGGCTCGCGCGGCGCTTTCCCCGGCGATGGTGGATTCCCGCGAGCCTCGCGACCGTGGCCCTGAGCGTCCTCTTTCTGTTCGCCGCGCCCGTGCTGGTCGCGCCCCTGTTCAACCGCTTCACCCCGCTGCCGCCCGGTGAGCTGCGCTCGGAGGTGCTGGATCTCGCGCGGCGTGCCGGCGTGCAGGTGGGCGAGGTCTACCGGGTCGACGCGAGCCGCCGGACCACGGGCGTCAACGCCTACGTAGGGGGGCTCGGCGCGACCAAGCGCGTCGTGCTCTATGACAACCTGATCGACGACTTCCCGCGCGACCAGGTCCGCTCGGTCGTCGCGCACGAGCTCGCCCATCAGCGCCACCGCGACCTCTACCGAGGACTGCTCTGGCTGGCGCTGGTGGCGCCGCCGGCGATGCTGCTCCTGCAGCGGCTCGTTGAGAGGACGGGCACGCGGCACTCGGGCGCGGAGCGCGCGAGCTCCGGGCGCTCGGGCACGGGGCGCTCGGGTACGGCGCCCACGGGCGCGGGGCACTCGGGCACGCCCACCATGGTGCCCGCGTTCGCGCTCTGGCTTGCCGTGGTCGGTTTCTGCTTGACCGCTGGGAGCAACGCACTCTCGCGTCAGGTGGAGAGCGCGGCGGATGCGTTCGCGCTGCGGCTCACCCAGGAGCCCGAGGCGTTCATCGCCCTGGAGCGCGGCCTCGCCATCCGCAACGTCGCCGATCCCGACCCGCCGCGTGCCGTGCAGCTGCTGTTTGGGACCCACCCCGACACGCTCGAGCGGATCGGCTATGGAGTTGCCTGGAAGCGGCGGCCTATTCGTTCCGCTGATCGGGAGTCGAGTTCTGCTCGCCGAGCTCAGGCAGGTTCCTGATCCCCTCGCGCGTCTCCCACCGGGCGTAGTTGTCCTCGAGCGCGTCGATCATCTCGCGCATGCAGCGGTGCGAGAGGTTGACGCGCGAGACGACGACGCCCGGGATCTCCTCGTCCTCGACCTCGTGGTCGACGCGCGCGAAGGTGACTGTGAACTCGTACGGCGAGTGGCTCACGTTGACGAAGTTCGCGTACACGCCCGCCATCACCTCGGGCGAGGTATGGATGTTGATGTGGCGCTCGGGCTGCTCGTCCTCGGCCATCGGGGCTAGTATCGCAGCAGCGCGGCCTCGCGGTTCGGCCGGGCCGGCGCCATGCGAATCATCGTCCTAGCGGTGGGGCGGCTGCGGCCGCCGTTCGTGGATGACGTCCAGCACTACGACCGGCTGCTCTCCCGTCACACTCGCGTCGATGTCATCGAGCTGCGAGACGGCGAGCAGGTGGCCGGACGCGTGCCGGCGCGCGCGTTCACGTGCCTGCTCGGCTCCGAGGGGCGCGCGCTCGACTCGATCGGCTGGGCGAGCCTGCTCGAGGAGCGCCGCCAGTCCGGCCGCGATCTCTGCTTCGTGCTCGGCGGACCGTACGGTCTCGAGCTCGAGCACGCCGACATGCGTGTCTCGCTCGGGCCGATCACGCTGCCCCATCAGCTCGCCCGGGTCGTCCTGCTCGAGCAGCTCTACCGAGCGCACAAGATCCTCGCCGGTGAGCCCTATCATCATTAGCTGGCAGTTTCCGCGCCGCAGGTGTCAGCGCACCAGCCCTCCGCGCGCCAGCTCTCCGCGCGGCAGGTCGGACGCGTGAGCGACCCGCTCGGCGAGCTGCGCGGGGAGCTGGAGGCTGCCGCCGCGGAGCTGGCGGGCGCTTCGGAGCCGACAAGCGCCTCGGAGCTGGCTGGCACCTCCGAGCCGGCGACCGCCTCCGAGCCGGCGACCGCCTCCGAGCCGGCGAACGCGCGGCGTCCCGGGAGTCTGGGCGTACGCCTCGATCGGCCCCCCAAGCCGGACCTCGGCGACTACTCGACAAACGCCGCGATGGTGCTCGCGCCGCAGCTCGGGGCGCAGCCGCGCGAGATCGCCGAGCGCCTGGGAGAGCTCCTTTCCGAGCGTCTGGGGGATCAGCTGGCGAGCACGGCTGTGGCGGGGCCCGGCTTTCTCAATCTCTACATGTCCGATGCCTGGTGCCGGACGAGCCTGGGCCGGATGCTCGCGGCGGAAGAGAGCTTCGGCCGCGCGGGCGAGGACCTCGGCTACGCCGGAGCGCCGCAGCAGGAGCGCATCCTGATCGAGTTCGTCAGCGCCAACCCGACCGGGCCGCTGACCGTCGCGAGTGGGCGCCACGCCGCCTACGGCGACGCGCTCGCGCGGATCCTCGCCTTCAGCGGCCATCGGGTCGAGCGCGAGTACTACGTGAACGACCACGGCGGCCAGGTGGCGCGCCTCGGCGAGTCGATCCAGGCGCGCGCGCGCGATGAGGAGCCGCCCGAGGGAGGCTACCTCGGCGACTACGTGCGCAGGCTCGCCGCTGAGATCCCCAACGCTGCGCAGGCGCCCACCGAGGAGCTGAGCAGGGCGGGCGTCGAGCTGATGGCGGCGGGCGCGCGCACCACGCTCGAGCGCTTCGGCGTGCCCTTCGACAGGTTTTTCTCGGAGCGTTCGCTACACGATTCGGGTGCGATCGAGAACGCGCTCGCGCGGCTCGAGCAGCTCGGCCACGTGTACTCGGCCGACGGTGCGCTCTGGCTGCGCAGCACGCCCTTCGGCGACGACAAGGACCGCGTCCTGCGCCGCTCCTCCGGCGAGCTCACCTACCTCGCCGCGGACATCGCCTACCACGAGGACAAGCGCGCCCGCGAGGTCGACCGCGTGATCGACGTGCTGGGGGCCGACCATCACGGCTACGTGGAGCGGATGCGCGCCGCCTGGTCGGCGCTCGGCGGGGATGTCGCGCGGCTCGAGCTGCCGATCATGCAGCTCGTGAACCTGCTCGAGGGCGGCCAGCGGGTGGCGATGTCAAAGCGCGAGGGCGAGTTCGTGACCCTCGACGACCTGATCGACGACATCGGCGTCGACGCCGCCCGCTTCTTCCTGCTGCAGCGCAGCCACGACACCGCGATCGACCTCGATCTCGCGCTTGCGCGCGAGCAGAGCCCCGAGAACCCCGTCTACTACGTGCAGTACGCGCACGCGCGGATCGCGAGCATTCTGCGCAGGGCGGGGGAGGAGCGGGTGCGCGCCGCGCTCGCCGCCGACGTCGCCGCGAGCGCCGAGCAGCCGCACCCATCCGCCCGCAGCCTGCTCGCGCGGCTGCTCGACCTGCCGGCCGAGGTCGCCGTCGCCGCAGAGCGGCGAGCTCCCCACCGGCTTGCGGCCTACGGCCACGAGGTCGCGCAGGCGTTCTCGGCCTTCTACCGCGACTGCCGCGTCGTGGGCGCCGCCGAGGAGGGTGGCGACGAGGACCTACGCCTGGCGCTCAGCGTCGCCGCCGAGCGCGTACTCAGCCGCA
>JBBSNQ010000129.1:0-4816 GCA_038232575.1 Solirubrobacterales bacterium
CCCGAGCCATTCAGGGAACATAGACGCAACGTCGGATGAGCGACGTTCCAGTCCTCTGGCAGCTCGAGATCTCGCACTTCAACGAGAAGGTGCGCTGGGCGCTCGACTACAAGCGCATCGCCCATGAGCGCCGCAGCGTCGCTCCGGGCCTCCACCGGTTTCATGCGTGGCGGCTGGGAGCTGGCGATCGGCTGCCCGCGCTCGTCCTCGGCGACCACACGGTCGGCGACTCGACGGCGATCGTCGCCGCGCTCGAGGAGCTCAGGCCGAATCCCGCCCTCTACCCCGCGGACGAGCGCGGGCGCACCCGCGCGCTCGAGCTCGAGGAGTTCTTCGACGAGGAGGTCGCCCACGACGTGCGGCGCGCGGTCTTCGAGGATGCTCTGGGCGACGCGGCGTTTGTCACCGATCTGTTCTTCGGCGATCGCGGAGGGCTGGTGCGCGGGGCGATGCGCGCCGCTCACCCGCTCATGCAGCGGGTCGTCCGGCACGACTACGGAATCGACCCGGAGAGCGCCGAGCGCGGGCGCGCGACAGTCCGATCGGCATTCGACCGCGTCGAGGCCGAGCTCCAGCCGAGCGGCTACCTCGTCGGCGAATCATTCAGCGTCGCCGACCTGACGGCGGCCGCGCTGCTCTCGCCGATCGTAATCCCGCCCGAGGTCCAGTTCCCCCGCTTCGACCCGCGGCGGCTGCCCGAGTCCGTGCAGCAGTTCCGCGAGTCGCTGCGCGCGCGCCGCGGCTACCACTGGGTGGGCGAGATGTTCCGCCGCCATCGCGGCAGCTCCGCCGAGGTCAGGAGGCCGGGCGAGATCGGACCGCGGCGGGAGCCCGCTCCGGCGTAGAGCGGCTCAGGCTGCTGCCGCGGGAGCCCGCTCCGGCGTAGAGCGCAGCAGGTACTCATTCGCGTCGAAGCGGGCGGTGCGCTGGCGGAAGCGCCAGGTCCAGTCGGGCCAGAGCGTCGCGTTGCGCCCTGTCGCGTCGAGGTACCAGCTCGCGCAGCCCGTATTCCAGACTGTCCCCTCGAGCTTCTCGTCGACGTCCTCGTTGAATGAGCTCTGCGCATCGGGGCGCACCTCGACGGTCTGCGCACCGCGCTCCGCCATCACGCGCAGGGCGTCCATCACGTAGGCGACCTGGGACTCGATCATGTAGATCATCGAGTTGTGCCCGAGGCCGGTATTCGGCCCCAGCAGCAGGAAGAGGTTGGGGAAGCCGGCGATCGTGGCGCCCAGATGAGCCCGCGGGCTGCCCTGCCAGGCGTCGTCGAGCACGCGGCCATCGCGACCGCGCACGCGCTTGCCGACGGGCACGTCGGCGACGTTGAAGCCGGTGCCGAAGATGATCGTGTCGACCTCGCGCTCGACGCCCTCGGCGTCGACCACCGAGGTGGGCCGCACCTCCTCGACGCCCGAGGTCACAAGCTCGACGTTCCGCGCTGTGATCGCCGGGTACCACTTGTTGGAGGGCAGGATCCGCTTGCAGCCGATCGTGTAGTCGGGCGTGACCCTGCGCCGTAGCTCGGGGTCGGACAGCTGGCTGCGGATGTGCCGCCGCGCGAGGCGCTCGATCGCGCCCATCAAACGCGGGTTCTTGACGAAGCCGAGCACCAGCTGCTCGCGGGCCGCGTAGATGCCCGCGCGCAGGAGCCGCTGCGCCGCGGGCAGCGCGCGGTAGAGCCGCCGCTCAAAGCCCGTGGTCGGCCGGTCTGTATGCGGAAGGACCCACGGCGCCGTGCGCTGGAAGACGTGCAGCTGCTCGACCTCGGGCTGGATTGCGGGGACGTACTGGATCGCCGAGGCCCCGGTGCCGATCGACGCGACCCGCCTGCCGCGCAGGTCGTGGTCGTGATTCCATCGCGCCGAGTGAAAGACGGTGCCCTCGAAGCTCTCGAGCCCTGGCAGCTCTGGCATCTTCGGATCGCTCAGCGGGCCCATCCCCGCGATCAGCACCTGCGCGGAGCACGAGCCCCTGGAGGTCTCGATGCGCCAGCGCTGGGCGGCCTCGTCCCACTGAGCGTCGCTCACCTCGTGGCCGAGCCGCAGGTGCGGGGCGAGCGCGTACTGCTCAGTGCAGCGGCGCAGGTAGGCCCAGATCTCGGGCTGGGGAGAGTACGTGCGCGTCCACTCGGGATTCGGCGCGAAGGAGAACGAGTAGAGGTGCGAGGGAATGTCGCACGCACAGCCCGGATAGGTGTTCGCGTTCCAGGTTCCGCCGACGTCCTCGTCGCGCTCGAGCAAGACGAAGTCCTCGATGCCCTGCTCCTTGAGGCGGATCGCCATCCCGAGGCCCGAGAAGCCCGCGCCCAGGATCGCAACGCGGACCTCGCCCGGCAGCGGCTCGGTGGCGGGAGCAGGTCCGTTGCTCCCCGCCCGAGCGCTTGCGGACCCGCTGCTCGCGGATCCGTTGCCGGCGGAGCCGTTGTCCACACCTGACTCGGCGTGATCTTGGTCGGTCATCGGTTCCCCTCTCGGCAGCTTGGCGACGGCTCTCCGCGCACTCCCCCGCGGCAGCTTACGACAGCTGGGCTGGCGCGGGTGGCTCGTTGGCTCATCCACGATCACGAGCCCGCCGCGCGCGGGTCGGGCAGCGACGTGAGCGTGCGCTCCAGCTGCCAGCGCAGCCGCTCGTACTCGGGAGGCAGCGAGAGGCGCAAGCCGAGCTCCGCCTCCGGCTCGTCGACCGCGAAGCCCGGTCCGATCGTCGCCAGCTCGAAGAGCACGCCGTCCGGCTCACGGAAGTAGACCGAGCGGAAGTAGAAGCGGTCGATCACGGGCGTCGGGCGGGCACCGGCTTCGAGCACGCGCTCGCGCCACGCCTCGTGCTCGTCCATCCGCGCGGCGAAGGCGAGGTGGTGGACCGTCCCGGCGCCCTGCCGGCCGCGCTCGGCCGGCCCATCCTGGATGTAGAAGGCGCCGCGCCGTTCGCCGCGCACCTCGAAGCACCGCTCTCCCCGTGACCGGAAGCCGAGCGAGCGCTCGAGCAGATCCCGGCTCGCGGCTGACCCGGTGCCGTGGGCGCGCACCCCCTCGAAGCCCTGCAGCGCGAGCTCGGGTGGGACGTCCGGCGCGTACGCGACGAGTGGCTCGTCCTGGCTGCCGGAGACCACAAGCTCGAGGTCGACGCCCTCGGGATCGGCGAAGCGCAGGCTCCCCGCCCGGCGCTCCGACCCGCGCCCGGCACGCTCCGCCTCGACCCCCGCACCCCCGAGGCGCTCCTGCCAGAAGTCGAGCGCATCCTCGGAGCTCACGCGCCAGATGACGCGGTAGATCATCCCCGTGCCCGACCGGCCGGGTTCCACACCCGGGTACTCGAAGAAGGTCAGGTCCGATCCGGGGCTTCCCCGCTCGTCGGCATAGAAGAGGTGGTAGGCGCTCGGGTCGTCCTGGTTGACGGTCTTCTTGACGAGCCGCAGCCCCATGAGCCCCGCGTAGAACTCGACATTGCCCGGGGCGTCGCCGGTGATCGCCGTGACGTGGTGGATGCCCTCCGGCTGCATGCACTGCCAGTCTCAGCTGACGGGCCACACCCGCCGTACCAGCGGCAGCAGCAGCGCATGCGGGATGTGCCTCCCGGACAGCCCGGCCACCTGATTGAGCACGCCGGGGACGACGACGCGGTCGCCTCGTTCGAGACCCGCGAGAGCGTCGTCGGCCACCTTGCCCGCGGACAGCCACAGGGGGCCCGGGATCCGCTCCTCGGCGCCGCCGAAGCCGCCCGCCTCGCCGAACTCCGTGCGCACCGGTCCCGGACAGACCGCGGTCACGGTGACTCCGCTGCCGCGCAGCTCCTCGTGCAGGCCTTCGGTGAAGCTCAGGACGAACGCCTTCGATGCGCCGTAGGTTGTCTGGAAGGGCACCGGCTGGAAGGCGATCAGGGAGGCGACGTTGAGGATCGCGCCGCGGCCGCGCTCGACCATCTGCGGCAGGTAGAGGCTCGCGAGCGCAACGACCGCCTCGACGTTGGTGCGCACCATCGCCGTCTCGTGGGCGCCGTCGAGCTCGGTGAACGCGCCGCCGCTGCCGAAACCGGCGTTGTTGATGAGCACCTCGACCGTCAGCCCGCGCTCGACCAGCTTGCTCGCGAGCTCCTCGCGGCCAGCGGGGTCCGAGACGTCCGCGGCAATCGTCTCGATGTGCAGGTTGTGCGCGGTGCGCAGCTCTCCCGCGAGCTCCTCGAGCCGCTCCTCGCGGCGCGCCGCGAGCGTGAGGCCAAGGCCGCGGGGGGCGCGCCCGCGCGCGTTCTCGACGCCGATGCCCGAGGAGGCGCCCGTGACGAGGCAGGTCGAGCCCGGACTCGGCGGCGGCAGTGCCACCGCTCAGACCCCCGCGAGCACGCGCCGCCCGGCTGCGCGCTGGCCGATCGGCAGCGGTCCGATCGCACCGGTGACGGAGACCTTCACACGGGCAATCTATTGCAACCGCGCGCTGCCCACGTGCCCGGTGCGCAAGACTTCGCCGCGTGCTGCTGAGGGGGTCTCGACTGCGCGGGAGGTCAAGCGACCGGCCGAGAACTGCGGGCGCGCCGCCGCTGCCCCCCGCCGAAGCCTGGGCCGAGTACGAGCATCGCAAGGCGCGGCTGCGCGAGCAGTACGCCGCCGCCCCCGCCGGCTCGCCCGTCCGGCTCGCCAAGGCCACCTCCAACCTCTTCCGCACCCGGCAGACCTCGACGCGGACGACGCGGCTCGACGTCGACGGGCTCGACCGCGTGCTCTCGGTCAACCCGAGCGCCCACACGGCGGACGTCGGCGGCATGACGACCTACGAGCAGCTCGTCGACGCGACGCTCGCCCACGGTCTGATGCCGCTCGTCGTGC
>JBBSNQ010000130.1:0-4795 GCA_038232575.1 Solirubrobacterales bacterium
AGCTGCGCAGGCTCTTGACGTCGGAGCCCGATCCGGCCTCGGTGACCGCGTAGGCGCCCAGCTTGATCTCGTCGCCCATCCCGTACAGACGCGGCATCCATTCCCCGATCTGCTCCGGCGAGCCCGAGGAAGCGAGGCCGGCGGCCGCCAGGCCCGTGCCGCTGACCGCGAGCGCGATCCCGGCGCAGCCCCAGTGAAGCTCCTCGCCGTAGATCACGCCGAGCTGACCGTCGCCGTCGCCCGCGAGGCGCTGGAGGTGGTCGATCCCCTCGAGGCCCCAGCGGCGCGCCTCGGCGATCACCTCGTAGGGGGTGCTCTCGTCGGCGTCGTGCGCCGCAGCGACAGGGCGTATGAACTCACGCGCGAACTGGCGGCAGCGCGCCCTGAACTCCTCCTGCTCGTCTGTGAATCGAAAGTCCATCGCGGTTTGCCTCCTTGGCTCGGGCTACCTGCCCGCCGCCGATCGATGCCGTGGACGCTCGCCGAACGGCGGCCGGGCGAGAACCGATTGACTAGTCAGTCAATCGGTCTGCCGAGAATGCTACCGCGCGCGCCGGCGCAGCACGTGGACGTCCTCCCGGCGGCGCGTGACCTTGGTCGCGTCCAGATGCTCGAGCAGCGCTTGCGCGTACTTGCGCGATGTGCCGAGCGCATCGCGCACGCCGGCGATCGAGACGCTGCCCTCGCGCTCGCAGATGTCGACGATGCGCGCCTCGAGCTCGCTGAGCGGCTCCGGGTGAAAGTGGAGGTTGCGGGCGACCCGCACCGCCTGGCCTGCCTCGACGAGCTGCGCGAGGCGCGCCTGTGCGTCGCGCGGCGAGAGGGCCGCGGCCTCGGCGAGGTCGGCATCGGCGCGCGGCGAGGCTCCGTCCGAGGCGAGGACCGACGCGATGCGCAGCGCGGCGTCGTCGAGCTCCCGCTGCTCCGGAGGCGCCTCGCCGTCGTCCGCCGGGTCGCTCCTCCCGGGCTCCGGCTCCCGCTCCGCCACCACCGTGGGTGGCGTCTCCCCGCGCTCGAGCGCCGCCAGCCGTCCGAGCACCTCGTCGCCTCCCCGGTGCTTGCGGGGCGCGGCGTCGAGCACGAGCGCACCGCCCACGGTGTCGGGCGGCGCCAGCTGGCGCAGGACCACGCGATCGCCGGCGTCCGGCACGAGCGGAGCCTCAAGCCGCAGCTGGAGGAACCCGCGCTCACCGGGGAGCAGCTCCTCCCCATCGAGCACGATCGCGCGCGCGGGTGCCTCGCGCGTGCCATGATGGACCTGCAGCCGCGTACCGCTGCGCAATGACCGCGCGGCCGGCTCGAGCGTGGCGGCCGCGTCGACGAGATAGGTCGGCCGCAGAGCCGTGCCGGGCGGGCAGATCAGGTCGCCGCGGCCCAGCTCGCGCCAGCCGACCCCGGAGAGGTTGAGCGCAACGCGCTGCCCAGCGACCGCACGCTCGTGCGCCTGCTCGTGGACCTGGACCGAGCGCACGCGCGCGGTGAGCCCGCGCGGCAGAACCGTCACCGCGTCGCCCGTGGCGATCTCCCCCGCCCAGAGCGTGCCGGTCACGACCGTGCCGATGCCCTTGAGCGTGAACGAGCGGTCGACGTGCAGACGCGCGGGCCGCTCGTCCGCGGTCCTCCCCGGAAGCTGCGCGACCACGCGCTCGATGGCCGCACGCAGCTCCTCGAGACCCGTGCGCCCGAGCGCGGAGACCGCGACGGTCTCGACGCCCGGCACGAGCTCGGCCACCTCCTCGGCGGCGAGCTCGGGCTCGCCGATGTCGGCTTTCGTGATCGCGACCACGCCGTCCGCGATGCCGAGCTGGCGGATCACAGCGAGATGCTCGCGCGTCTGGCGCATGACGCCGGCGTCGGCGGCGACGCAGAGCAGGAAGCAGTCGATGCCGGAGGCGCCGGCGACCATCGTGCGCACGAAGCGCTCGTGGCCGGGAACGTCGACCACCGACACGCGGCGCCCGCTCGGCAGCTCGAGCGGCGCGTAGCCGAGCGCGATCGAGATCCCCCGCGAGCGCTCCTCCGGCAGGCGGTCGGTGCGGCTGCCGGTGAGCGCGCCGACGAGTGCTGTCTTGCCGTGGTCGATGTGCCCGGCGGTGCCGAGCGTCAGCGGGGGTGCCCCAGCCGGTTCTGCGAGCGCCCCGTCCGGTTCTGAGCTCGCGGCCACTCGACCCGCCTAGGCGAGGGCGGCGGACACGGCGCTCGCCGCGAGCTCGGCCTCGCGATCGTCGAGCGTGCGCGGATCGAGCAGCAGCAGGCCTTCGCGCGCGCGGCCGATGACCGGCGGATCGCCGGCCCGCAGCCGGGCGGCCAGCGCGTCGAGCCCGACCGCGCCGGGGTCGACCGCACATACCGGCCCGTCCAGCTCGAGCAGCGGCAGCGCTCCTCCGCCGACCTTGGCGGAGGCGTCCGTCACGCGCGCCTCTATGTCTGCCCCCAACAAGCGGTCGCGCATCCGCTCGGCCCGCGAGCGCAGCTCGGGCTCCGCCGCGCTCAGCATGCGCAGCACCGGCACGCTCGCGCGGGCGCTCCGCGGATCGCGGTAGAGGCCGAGCGTGGCCTCAAGCGCCGCGAGCGAGAGCTTGTCGATCCGCAGCGCGCGGGCGAGCGGGTGAGTGCGGCAGCGCTCGATCGCATCTGCGATGCCGACCAGCAGGCCGGCCTGCGGCCCGCCGAGCAGCTTGTCGCCCGAGAAGCAGACGAGAGCGCAGCCCGCCTTCACAGATCGCCTCACCGGCGGCTCGTCGGCAAGCTCCGGCACCCCCTCCGCGAGCACCCCGGAGCCGACGTCGTCGATCACCGGAACCGCGCGGCCCGCCGCGGCGGCACAGAGCTGCTCGATCTCGACCTCCTCGACGAAGCCGACGGTGCGAAAGTTCGACGGGTGCGCGCGCAGGATGGCGCCGGTCTCAGGGCCGATCGCGCGCTCGTAGTCGGCCAGGCGCGTGCGATTGGTGGTGCCGACCTCGACCAGGCGTGCCCCCGACTGGGCGACGACGTCGGGAACCCGAAAGGCGCCGCCGATCTCGATCAGCTGTCCGCGCGAGACGACGAGCTCGCGTCCCGCGGCAAGCGAGGCGCACGCGAGCAGCACCGCAGCCGCGCAGTTGTTGACCGCGAGCGCCGCCTCGGCGCCGGTGAGCTCGCAGAGCAGCGCCTCGACATGCGCGTGGCGCGACCCGCGGCTACCGGCATCGAGGTCGTACTCGAGGTTCGAGTAGCCGCTCGCGACGCGCGCCCCCGCCTCGATCGCGGTTGGAGCAAGCGGCGCGCGCCCGAGGTTCGTGTGGACGATCACACCCGTCGCATTCAACACGGCGCGCAGGCTCGGCCGCACGGCCTCGCAGGCGCGCGCGCGAGCGTCTGCCGCGAGGTCCGAATGCTCATCGGTGAGGGCAGGTTGGTCGCCGGCGAGATCGGGCTGCCGATCGGAGAGATCCGGCCCCCCATCGGCGCTCGCCACCACGCGGCCCTCGACGATCGCGGCGCGGCGCGCGGCGATCGCCTCCCGGGCCGCCCTCACGGCGATCGCGCGCGGCACGTCCTCGAGGCCGGCGGCGAGCTCCTCGACCGACGGCAGCGAGCGCAGGCTCATGCGGGCGCCGGCCTCGGAGCCGGCCGTCCCGAGCCCAAGGCCCGCCTCCCTCGACTCAGGGTCCGACCTCCTCGACTCAGGGCCGGACTCTCTCGATTCACGGCCGGACTCCTTCCACCCAGCGTCGCTCGCCATGCTCCACCTCCCGCTTCCAGATCGGCGCCTCGGCCTTGACCCGGTCGATGAGCGCGCGTGCGCCCGCGAAGGCCTCGGGCCTGTGCGGCGCCGACGCCGCCACGATCACGCTCGGCTCAGACAGCGGCACCTCCCCGACGCGGTGCTCGGCCGCAGCCGCACAGAGCCCGTGGGCGCCGGCTACCTCCGCGACGATGGCGGCGATGCGCTCCTCCGCCATCTCCACGTAGGCCTCGTACTCGAGCAGCTCGACGTCACGTGTCACGCCGCAGAAGGTGACGAGGGCCCCCGCGCGCGGGTCGCGCACCGCGCGGGCGACGCGGTCGAGCGAGAGCGGCTCGACGCTGACGTGGGCGCGGGCCGACACGGCGTCACTGCCGCTCACGGGTGCCCCTCACCGCTCACGGGTGCCCCCCTCCGCCGCTGACAGGGGGAATCAAGGCGAGCTCATCGCCAGCGTCGAGCACCCGCTCCTCGGCGGCGTACTCGCGGTTCACGGCCATCACGACCGGTATCCCCCGAGCGACCTCGCCCAGCCCCCGGATGGCATCGCCGACTCGGGCTCCCTCCGGGAGCTCGAGCGTGACCTCGCCCGCCCCGGCGCGCTCGCGCAGCATCGCGAACAGACGAACGGTGACCTCCACTGCGGGGATGCTAGGAGGTGGCGCCCGCCGGCCGGCCGCCGTCGGCGGCGTAGCGCTCGGGATCCGCCTCGAACGTCTGCCTGCAGGCCGCCGAGCAGAAGAAGTACCGGCGACCGTGCGCCGAGGCCGCGTGCTCGATCGCGTGGCGGTCGACCCGCATGCCGCAGACGGGATCGGTCGCTCCGCGGCGAACCGTGAGCCAGATGAACGTCGCCGCGACGAGCGTGAACAGGATGTTCAGCATCGCCGTGTAGTTGAAGGAGATGCCGCGCTCGGTGGCCGATCTGCGCCGCCTGCGCGTGCTCGCGGATCTCGCCCTCCTCGCGCTCGGATACGAGCAGGCGCACCCCGGCCCACATCATCAGGATGAGCGCGCAGCCGCCGACGAACTCGGCGGCGGTGAAGGCCGGGCCGAGGAAGATCC
>JBBSNQ010000131.1:0-4792 GCA_038232575.1 Solirubrobacterales bacterium
ACGAAGAAGACGTAGAGCAGGCCGAGCAGGAACATCGTCAGCAGCATCCGGAACTGGAGCCCCCTGTCGCGGCCGAAGGAGGTGCGGGTACCTGCCATGCCGACGATTCTAGACTGCCGCGCTCCGGACCACCGGTCGCTGTGCCTCGGGCGGCCCGCCCAGCCCCGTGAGCCGAGCGCCTCAGCGATAGGCGATGTCGATGCTGGCGAACGCGCCCAGCCGGTGGTCGGCGCGGAAGGAGTCGTGGTCGCGGCGGACGCGGTCGGCCGCCGCCTCGGCGAAGCGCACGGTGTCGTCGACGAACAGCTTCGGCGGGCCCATGGCCTCAACGATCAGCGGCTCGATGTCGTGCTCGAGCGCGCCGATCTCGTCGGAGAGAGCGTGTGCGTGGGCGAGCATCTCGCCGCAGATTCCCGCGTAGGTCTTCCACTCGCCCTTGGAGAGGTCGTCCAGGTCGATGTCGTCGCGGAAGGGCGCGCGCTCGCGCGAGATGAAGCTCGTGCCCTCGAGCTCGACGCTGCCGTAGAAGACGTCGCCGCGCACGAGCTGCACGGTTTGGGCGTGGGCGATGCGATCGGCGCGCGCATCTTCCTCGTACTCGCTCGGCGGCACGAGGCCCGCGAGCGCGGAGCGGCGCGCCTGCTTGAGCTCGACGATGAGATCGTCGGTCCCGTCGGCTCGGAGGCCTTCGATCAAGACGTAGTAGCGGTCGAGCCCGAGCGAGGCCGTGCCCTGTCCACGCCGGGCCGCGACGTCCTTGACCAACAGCTCGCCGGCGCGCTCCGGCGGCTCGATCCCGTTGTCGAGCACGAGCCGGTCCATGATGCTCTGGAACTCCTCGCGGCGCGTGGGCAGCGGGACGAGCTCGTCGTTCGAGCGAAAGCCGTCGCCGCGCTCGTCGAGGTAGTCGTCCTCGAGCCACTCGGCCCGATCCTCCGCGGCGTCCTCAAACAGATCCTGGATCAGCCCGGGGGCGTTGTCCATCCGCATCTCGCTGTCCTGCTCGCCGCCGTCGCTGGCGAAGCGGCGGATGCCCTCGACGTAGCCTCTGACGAAGCACCGCGCGATCTTGCGCTGGCGCGACCGACCGTAGCCGGCCTCCTCCTCGGCGGCGATCATGAAGCCTGTCGCGCCGCGCTTTAGGTCCCACGTGAACGGGGCGTAGTAGGCCTCGTCGAAATCGTTGACCGCGAAGATCGGCACGTTGTCCGCGTTCGGCATCACGCCGAAGTTCTCCGGATGCACGTCGCCCATCGTCAGCACGGTCGGCATCCACGAATCGGCGCCCGCCATGTCGCGGTAGAAGAGCAGCGCGGTCCCCCGAAAGAACGAGAACAGCGAGTCGGCGAGCTTGTCGAACTTCACGTGGGTGTCCTCGGCACCGCTCGCGATGCGCGTCTGGTGGTCCTCGCGCAGGGTCTGGCGCACATGCAGGCGGCGATCCTCGCCGGTCAGCATGCGGGGCAGCATCACGAACTCGCCCCGGGCCGCGGCCTCGGCGAGCCGCCGGAAGTCCTCCACGCGCGAGGCCACCGGCTCGGAGCGCTCGTCTCCGTCGGCCCGTGCCATTCCGGGAACGTAGCGGAATGCAAGTTCCTTTGCGCAGGCGCGTGCCTGCGCAAGCCGCTGCTAGCTTGCGCGCGTCGTGCGCCGCGGAAAAGCCTGCATAGATCCTGCTTTCAGGTCCAGTTCGCGGAGCGCGCGCGAGATCCTTCCCGTGCGCCGCAACGGGCACGGAATCCTGCGCGGACCGCGTGGCGCGCTTGTCTTGGCGCTCGCCGCCGCAGCCCTGCTCGGCAGCGCCGCCCTGCTCGTCGCACCGACGGTCGGCTGGTCGGCACCTCTCTCCTCGCAGATCGAATCGACCCGTGGCGAGCTGTCGCAGAAGCGCCAGCGCGCCGGAGTCCTGACCGAGACCCTGTCGACCTACGGCAACCGCATCCAGGCGCTGCAGGGCGAGATCCGCGGACTCGAGGCGCGCCAGTCCGGGCTCGAGTCGCGGCTCAATGCGAAGCTTGCCGAGCTGGCGCGGGTACGCGTCAAGCTCGAGCGCACACGCGCGCGGCTGCGCCGGCTCACCGAGCGGCTCGCGGTCTCCGAGGCGGCGCTCGCCGACCGCCTCGTCGAGCTCTACAAGGCAGACGAGCCCGACGCGCTGACCGTGCTGCTCGAGTCCGACGGCTTTGTCGACCTGCTCGAGCGCAGCGACTTCCTCGAGCGCGTCTCGGAGCAGGACCAGCGGATCGTCAAGCGTGTGCGCCGGCTGCGCGCGGCCGCCAAGCGCCAGACAGTCGAGCTCGCCGCGCTCGAACGCCGCGAGCAGGCCGCGGCCGCCGAGATCCGCACCCGCCGCGACCAGGTCGCCGCCGCGAAGGGCAAGCTCGTGCGCACCCGCGACGGCCTCGCCCAGGCGCGCGCGACACGCCGGTCCCTGCTCGGGCGCGTCCGCGCGGGCAGCGCCCGCCTCGAGGGCGACCTGAGCGGGCTGCTCGCGCAGCAGAAGCGCGTGCGCACCCGCCTGCAGTCCGCCTCAGCGGAGCCCTCGCTCCCGGCCGGTCCCGTCCGCAAGGGGTCGGGCGGCCTGATCTGGGGCGTCTCCGGGCCGGTCGTCTCGCCCTTCGGCACCCGCTGGGGACGTTTGCACGCGGGCGTCGACATCGCCGTTCCGGCGGGCACCCCGATCCGCGCCGCGGCCGCCGGCCGCGTGGTGACGATGGGCCCGCAGGGCGGCTACGGCAACTACACCTGCATCCAGCACCAGGGAGCGCTCCAGACCTGCTACGCGCACCAGTCGAGCTTCGCCACCTCGCCGGGAGCCCAGGTGAGCCAAGGCCAGGTGATCGGATCCGTCGGCTGTACCGGCACCTGCAGCGGCGACCACCTCCACTTCGAGGTCCGCACAAACGGCTCCCCAGTCGACCCGATGGCGTACCTGTAGCTCCTCAGGCGCACGCGGCTTCACGCAAGCACGGCCGAGGCCAGCCTCCCTGTGCGGCGGTAAGCTTGCCCGCATGACGACTAAGGAGCGTCTGCATAGGGTCGTCGATGAGCTCTCTGAGCGCGAGGCCGATGACGCGTTGCGCTACATCGCCCAGCGACGCGAAGATCCGGTGATCGCGGCGTTCCACGACGCCCCCGAGGACGACGAGCCGGTCACCGCCGCTGACGAGGAGGCTCTCGCCGAGGTGCAGGCCGACCGAGCCGCCGGCGAGCCGCGGATCTCCCACGCGGAGATCAGGCGCAAGCACGGTCATCCGTAGCCGCAGCGCGTGGTCGGTCGAGTTCGAGCGGCGCGCCGACAGAGACCTCGAGCGACTCGACTCTCCGATTAAGCAGCGAGTGCTCGCGGCGATCGAGCGCTTAGCTGATGACCCGCATGACGCCGCGCTGCGAAAGCTGAAGAGTCGTGTGGAGTGGCGGCTGCGAGTCGGCGACTGGCGCGTGATCGTTGAGCTCGACACCTCGGCACGCACGATCGTCATCCAGCGCATCCTGCCGCGCGGCCGCGCCTACGATCGCTGACGGCTGATTCCGATGGTCGCGCTCGTTGCCGGGCCGCCGTGACCGACTATCTGGCCGAGGATCGCGAGGCCGAGATCGACCGCCAGATCGTCGCGTCCTACACCCCCCAGCTGCAGGATAATCTCCTGGGCGCTGAGTGGACTGCCCGCGCGATGATCGTCGCCGAGCCGTGGGAGCCGTCCAAGCGATGAAGCCGCAGCTCAACCCCCAACGCTTCCGCCGCCGCGATCTCCAGAGCGTGTGAACCGCGGTGCGGTGAGGTGTGGTGGCTCGACCACCCCGACGGTGGTCGCCGCCCGGCGTGCATCCTCACCCGCCAGGCCGCCATTCCGGTTCTCAACGCTGTGCTCGTTGTGCCGGCCACCCGCACGGTCCGGGGCATCGCGACCGAGGTGGTGCTCGAAGTGAGGACGGCATGCCCGAGGAGTGCGCGCTGGCATTCGACAACATCGGCGTTGTCTCCAAGGCGCTGCTGCCCGAGCGCATCACCCGCCTCACCCCCAGGCGGCTCACCGAGCTCTGCGCCGCGCTTGACGTCACCGCCGGCTGCTGAGCACCTGCGGCGCGCAGCTCGACGCTACATCCTCGGTGCCAGGCCCATCGGGAGCGCTCTAGACTTCACCTATGGCTACGCGTGATCACCCGGTTGAGCTCGATGAGGCGACCTACGCGACGCTTGAGGCCGCGGCGCGGCGGCGCCAGGTCCCACCTGACGCCCTCGCCAACGAGCTCGTACCGCGAGCGTCTAGCCGACGAGGGAAAAGCACCTGAGCGAATGAGCGCCGCCCTCGTCGCGCTCGCGGAGTTCCGCTCCCAGGTCTGCCAGCCCGTCGACGCCGTTGCGCTTGTGCGAGCAGGCCGCGACGAGCTCGAGCAGCGCGACTCGCGATGGCTGTCGTCGTAGACGCGAACCTGCTCGTCTCCCCCGCCACAGACGACGCTCGCTCTGAGCTCATCACGGACAGGCTCGCCACCTGGGCATCCGCTGAGGAGACGCTGCACGCACCGGCGCTGCAGCGCTACGAGGCGGCGAGCGCCCTAACTCAGCGCCGAGCTCTGGACGCTCGACGGCCCGCTCGCGCGCAACGCCGGGAGCCACGGACTGCCGTGTGCCTTCTGGAGCCCGAAGGCTAGGCCGACGCGCGGGTGGCGACGGTGGGGTCGTCGTCGCCGGCCGCGAGCGAGGGCGCAAGCGACGCACCGTGGCCATCCGAGAGTCACGACGCAACCGACGTCGCGTAAGCCCGAACCGAGCGCCGCGACGAGGGCC
>JBBSNQ010000132.1:0-4786 GCA_038232575.1 Solirubrobacterales bacterium
CGGGGGCCGCCAGCGCCTTGCGCTCCACCGCTCGGGCACCCCGCTCGGCCACGACCACGACGCGGGCGCGCCAGTCGCCCGCCTCGGGATGATGCGGATGAGCGCGCGCGACCAGCACGCTCGCGCCTTCGGCGAGCTCCGTCCCGAGCTCTCTTGCGACGGCCACGATGTTGTCGCGATCGGTGATCGTTCGATGGAGCAGGTCATGCAGGAAGGTGGCCACAGCCGCCTCTGTCGCACGTGCCGGTGCACGCGAGCGATCGACCTCGAGCGCGATCAGGGCGCCGAGCATGCGCAGCAGCGCCGGCGGGGGCCGCTCGCTGCGTGTGCGGAAGAGCAGCCAGCCGACCTCCGCATCGGCGACGCGCAGCCCAACGCGATCGCCGCCGGGGCCCCCCGAGAGCACCGCGCGCTCGTCGGCCGGTGAAGCGCAGGCGACCGCCAGCACGCTGCTGCTCGAGTCGACGATCGCGACCCCGGCGTTCAGCGCCCGGCCGGTCGCGCGGGCCACCTCGGGCAGCCCGGCACCCGACTCGACCGCCTCCGAGACGCGCGCGAACGCGTCGAGGAAGTCGGTGCCGCCCTTGTCAGTACGCGGATCGGCGGGGGGCTTGCCGCGTTGCGTGTCGGCGCTCCCGGACACCGATGGATTGTACGGCGGGCGTGGGCGTGGATGCGTACGTGCGCCGTGCGGTGTGGGTCGTCAGCGCCTCGCGTTGCGCGGAGATGGCGCCGCCTGGCCCACCCGGAGCGGGCGCGCCCGTCGTCAGACGAAGCGGTCGTAGGAGAGCACTATCCCGATCCCGATCGCCAGGCCGATCGCCAGCAGCGCGACGAGGATGAAGAGCGTGAGGAAGCTCGCCGCCAGCCGCTCCCAGAGGCGGTCGTAGGAGCTCCAGGCCGGGATCAGGATGAAGCCCACATAGGCCCCAAGGGTTACCACACCGCCGACGATCAGCGCGATCGTCACGAGGCTCATCTGTGAAATGGCGGGGTCGCTCCCATTGCGTCGACCTTAGTGCTCGGCGCGGCGCAGCTCGCACACGAGCGCCCCGGGAACGTCGCCGGCCGCGCGCTCGGCGACTGCGCGTTCAGCGAAAACGCCGAACACGGTGGGGCCCGAGCCCGTCACGAGGGCGGTGAGCGCACCGGCATCGCGCAGCGCGGCAAGCGGCCGGACGAGCTCCGGCCGCAGGGAGAGCGCGGCAGGCTGCAGATCGTTCGCGAGCTCGGCTGCCAGCGTCGCCAGCGGAGCGGCCGCGAGGTCGCGGACATGGGCGGGGTCGAGCTCTCGGGCGGAGCCCGTGGCGCGCGCGCCGGCGTACACGTCGGCGGTCGCGAGTCCGGCTCGCTGCGGGACGAGAGCCAGCGTCATCGGCGGCAGCTCAACCGGCTCGATCCGCTCACCGGCACCGGTGACGAGCGCATGCCGTGGCTCGATCTGGCTCGGCACGTCGGCTCCGAGCTCGAAGGCGATCCTCCTGAGCTCCGCGCCGCCGAGCTTCGCACCCGAGAGCTCGTTCGCGGCGCGCAGCACGGCTGCGGCATCGGCGCTGCCTCCGCCCAGGCCGGCCGCCACCGGAATCTGCTTCTCGATCGTGACGCGCATCGGTGGCAGGTGGGACAGCTCGCGGCGGAGCGCGCCCAGCGCGGCGCCCGCAAGGTTCGGCCCCTCGACGCCGGGGCAGATGACCGAGTCGCGCCTGGTCGCGCCCACCTCCACGCTCACCCGGTCGGCGAGGTCGATCGACGCGAACAGCGAGCAGAGCTCGTGCAGACCGTCGGAGCGCAGGCCGCCCACGTGCAGCAGGAGGTTCAGCTTCGCGTAGCCGTGCTCCTCGAGCGTGCGCGGCTCGGCGCCCGCGTGGATACGCGCCTCGGCGCCCGCGTCGACATGCGCCTCGGCGCCCGCGTCGACACCGCCCTCGCCGGGGTTCACGACTCGAGCTCGAGCCGCTCCGCCAACCTCGCGAAGTCCGCCGGGGTGAGGCGCTCGGCCCGAGTGTCAGCGCGATAGCCGAGCGCCGCGAGCGCTTCGTGGGCGCGCTCGCGCATGTCACCGGGGGCGTGCTCGGCGAGAGCGAGCGAGCCCGCAAGCGGCTTGCGGCGGTGGGCAAACGCACCCTGCACGAGCCGCACGAGCGCAGCGGCCGGAGCCGGGCCGGTCCGGCGGAGCTCGACGAGCGCCGAGTCGACCCTGGGCGCCGGGCGAAACACGCTGGGCGGTACGCGGCGCAGGACGCGCACGTCGCACGCGAGCTGGACGAGCACCGACGAGATGCCGTAGGTCTTCGACCCCGGCTGGGCCGCAAGCCGCTCGGCCACCTCGCGCTGCACCATGACCACCCAGAGGTCGACCGCAGGCAGCTGATCGATCGATCTGAGGATCGACGTCGCGGCCACACCGTAGGGCAGGTTGGCGACGACCTTCGAGGGCTCCGGCCGGAGCGCCGCGAGGTCGAGGTCCATGACGTCGGATAGGTGCAGAGTGGCGTTCGCGAACGCGCCCAGCGCCTGCTCGAGGATCGGGACCAGGCGCGGATCGATCTCGACGACATGCAGATGGGCGACGTGCGGAGCGAGCCGCTCGGAGAGCGTGCCCAGACCGCCGCCGATCTCGAGCACGGCGTCCGCGGGCTCGAGCCGCGCCGCGCCCAGGACCAAGCCGAGCACGTTCTCGTCGACGAGGAAGTTCTGCCCGAGCTCGCGGCTGGGGCGCATCCCGAGCTCGCGCAGGCGGCGGACCGCGCCGGCTGCGCTGCCCACGCTCACCAGCCGAATACGCGCGCCGCGTTACGTTCCACGAGCTGGTCGAGCTCTTCGTAGGAGAGCCCTCGCAGCGCCGCGAGGCGCTCGGCGGTCTGCACGACATGCGCCGGTTCGTTCGGCCGACCGCGAACCGGCTGGGGAGCGAGGAACGGCGAGTCGGTCTCGACCAGCAGCAGCTCGGCGGGAACCTCGCTCGCGGCGTCGCGAAGCGCCTGCGCCGAGGGGTAGGTGACGTTGCCCGCGAAGGAGCAGAGGTAGCCGCGCTCGACACACTCCTCCAGGCGATCCGGGGCGGAGAAGCAGTGCAGGATCACGGTGAGCGCACCCGCATGCTCGCGCAGGGCCGCGAAGGTCTCGTTCTCGGCCGCACGGGTGTGGATCACGAGCGGCAGGCCCGTTCTCGAGGCGAGGTCGATCTGTGCCTCGAACGCCCGCAGCTGATCTTCTCGCGGCGCCCGGTCGCGGTGAAAGTCGAGGCCGGTCTCGCCGATCGCCAGAACGCCCGGGTCGGCGAGCGCCCGCTCGATCTCGTCGAGATCCTCCGCGGAGAAGCCCTCGGCCTTGCTCGGATGGCGCCCGACGATCGCCGCGACCTCCGGATGCTCCCGCGCGGCGGCCAGCGCTCGCTCGATCGACGCGCCGTCGGTGCCGACGGTGGCTAGGCGCCGCACACCGGCGTCGGCCGCCCGCGTCAGGAGCTCGTCCGTCGGCGGCACGCACTCGTCGAGGTGGCAGTGGGTGTCGACCACCGGCGCGAGCTAGCGCGGAGTCGGGAGAGTGTCCATCGCTAGGCCGCCGCCGAGCCGGCGGAAGAGGGCTCGATGCGGGGGAAGAGGGGTGGGACCTGGCCGATCTGCGCCCCCCCACGTCCGGAGCCGAAACGCGCCGTCCCAAGCGCCGGCTCCGGCCGGCCGAGCGCCACCAGCAGCCGCTCGGCGGCCTCCGGCATGTACGGCAGCAGCAGCACCGAGATGACCCGCAGCCCCTCCGCGAGCCCGTAGAGCACGGAATCGAGCTGCTCGGCGGAGGCCGGGTCCCGGGCCAGCTCCCACGGCCGCTCGTCCTGGACGAAGCGGTTGAGCGCTCGCACCCGCTGCCAGATCTGATCGAGCGCATCCGAGATCTCGACGCGGTCGAAGCGCTCGCAGACATCGTCCGCCAGCTCCTCGAACTCGGCGGCGAGCCCGGCGGGCGGCGTGCCCTCGGGCACGACCCCGTCCCGATACTTCGCGATCATCGCCGTCGTCCGGCTGGCGAGGTTCCCGTACTCGTTGGCGAGCTCGGTCGTGTAGCGATTCTCGAACCCCTCGGGCGAGACCGACCCGTCGTGGCCGAAGGCGACCTCCCGCAGCAGGTAGTAGCGCAGGGCGTCGGCTCCGTGGAGATCGATCACCTCGAACGGGTCGATCACGTTGCCGAGCGACTTCGACATCTTCTCCCCGTCCATCAGCAGGTAGCCGTGCACGAAGAGCGACCTCGGGACGGGGAGCTCTGCGGCCATCAGCAGCGCGGGCCAGATGACCGCGTGGAACTTGAGGATGTCCTTCCCCAGGACGTGGACGTCGGCGGGCCAGAAGCGCTCTGTCAGATCCTCGCCCTCACTCGCGTACGAGAGGGCTGTGTAATAGTTGAGCAGCGCGTCGAACCAGACGTAGAAGACGTGGCTCTCGTCCCACGGGACCGACACTCCCCAGGTGAGGCTCGAGCGCGTCAGCGAGACGTCGGTCAGCCCCTGCCTGATGAACGACAGCGCCTCGTTGTAGCGGTTCGACGGCCGCACGAGAGCCGGGCTCTCAGCGTAGAGGCGCTCGAGCGGCTCCTGAAAGGCGGACAGCCGAAAGAAGTAGTTCTCCTCCCGCTCGCGCGCGAGCTCGATCTTGTGGATCGGGCAGCGGCTGCCCTCGTCGAGCTCACCCTCGGTCTTGAAGTCGGCGCAGCGCGGGCAGTACCACCCCTCGTAGGTGCCGGCATAGACGTGGCCGGCCTCGTACACGCGCTGCAGCAGCGCCTGCACCCC
>JBBSNQ010000133.1:0-4762 GCA_038232575.1 Solirubrobacterales bacterium
GAGCGACGGGATGCCGACGTAGACCTCGCGGCGGCGGTGATGCGCCGCCCAGTGGACCGCGTCGGCGGCGACCTCGGGCTCGTAGACCGGCGGTACCGGCATCGACTTCTTCGGCAGCTTGTCGAGGCAGTGGTCGAACTGCGGGGTGTTCAGGCCTGGAAGCTGCACCATCGTCACGTGCACCTTGCTGCCCTTGTGGCGCAGCTCGGTTCGCAGCGACTCCTGGAAGCCCTTGGTCGCGTGCTTGGCTCCGCAGTAGGGCGCCTGGAGCGGGATGCCCCGGTAGGCCATCGCCGATCCCACCTGGACGATCGTGCCGCGGTCGCGCGAGAGCATCCGCTTGAGGGCGGCCTTGGTTCCCCACACCGTCCCGTGGTAGGTGACGTCGGTGGCGCGGCGGAACTCCTCGGCCGAGACGTCCTCGAAGAACGAGAAGACGGTCGTCATCGCGTCGTTAACCCAGATGTCGATCGGCCCTAGCGTCTCCTCGACCGCCTGCGCGGCCGCCTCGACGCTGTCGGCGTCGGCGACGTCGGTGGGCAGCATCAGCGCTCGCCCGCCGGCGTCCTCTACCTCGCGGCGAGTGGCGTCGAGGCCGTCGCGCCCGCGCGCGATCAGCCCGATGTGGGCTCCGTCGCGGGCGAAGCGGCGCACCACGGCCCGACCGACGCCGCTTGTCGCGCCCGTCACCACCACGACCGCGGGGTTCGCCATGAGCGCAGCTCTTCCCCGCGCCGGCGACGGGCAAACCGCCGTCGCCGGCGGCGGTCCGATCGCGGACCGCGGTTGCCGCGGCCACCGATCGGGTAGCTCGCCGTCGTGACTCCGCCGACGCGCATCGACGGCTACGCGCCGATCCGCGACTACGCGGCGATCGGCAACCGGCGCACGGCCGCGCTGGTTGCCCGCGACGGGTCGATCGACTGGCTCTGCCTGCCGCGACTCGATTCGCCGAGCGTCTTCGGCGCCCTGCTCGACAGCCGCTCGGGCGGCAGCTTCTCGCTCGCCCCGGAGGCTCCCTTCGACGTCGAGCGTCGCTACCTGTCCGAGACCAACGTGCTCGAGACCACGTTCATCACCGCCGAGGGCTCGGTCCGCGTGACCGATGCCATGAACGTCCGCGAGGACGGCCCGATGCCCTGGAACGAGCTCGTGCGCCGGGTGGAGGGCGTCTGGGGAGAGGTGGCCCTGCGCTGGCGGCTTGCGCCCCGCTTCGACTACGGACGCGCCCGCGGCGCGGTCGAGCGCAGTCGCGGCGTGCCGATCGTCCGCCAGGGGCTCGACTCGCTCGTGCTCGAGAGCTTCGACGCCGGCGAGGCGCAGGTCGAGAGCGACGGCCTCTCCGGGCGCTTCGCGGTCGGCGAGGGGGCGAGCGCCCTGCTCGCGCTGTGCGGATTCCACGACCAGCCGCTGCTGTTCTCGAGCCGCGAGGAGTACGAGGAGCGCCTCGACGTGACGATCGAGTTCTGGCGCCGCCGGGCTCGGCGCTGCGAGTACGACGGCCCGTGGCGCGACGCGGTGGTTCGCAGCAGCCTCGCGCTCGACCTCCTGTTCGACGCGACCACGAGCGCCATGGCCGGAGCGGCCACCATGGGCCTGCCCGAGCGCATCGGCGGCGACGCGAATTTCGATTACCGCTACGCGTGGCTGCGCGACGGCAACCTCGCACTCGATGCGCAGCTGCGCCTGGGCTACCGCGAGCAGGTGCACGCCTCGCTCGGCTGGATGCTGCGCACGACCAAGCGCACGCACCCCCGGCTGCGCCCCTTCTACCAGCTCGACGGAACCGCCCACGTGGAGGTCGAGGAGCTACCGCTCGCGGGCTATCGCGATTCGCAGCCGGTACTGCTCGGCAACGGCGCCGGCGGCCAGCTCCAGCTCGGAAACTTCGGCGACCTCATGGAGACCGCCTGGCTCTACGTGCGCGACGGCAACGCGCTCGACTCGGCCGCCGCCCGTCGCCTCGCCGAGCTCGCCGACTTCGTGTGCGAGGTGTGGGACGACGAGGACGCCGGCATCTGGGAGCTCGGCACCCAGCATCACTACACACAGAGCAAGATCGCCTGCTGGATCGCGCTCGACCGCGCGTGCCGGATCGCCGAGGCGGGGCAGCTCCCCGACGAGCACCGCGGACGCTGGGCCGAGACCGCGCACGCCATCCGCACCTTCGTCGAGGAGCGGTGCTGGTCGGAGGAGAGGAATTCGTACATGCGCTTCGCGGACTCCGACGATCAGTTCGATGCCGCCCTTCTGCTCTCGACGCGGGCCGAGTACGACGACCCCACTGGCCCGCGCATGAACGGGACCATCGACGCACTGCGCGCCGAGCTCGGGCGCGGCCCGCTGCTCTACCGCTACAGCGGCATGGACGAGCGGGAGGGCTGCTTCCTGGCGTGCTGCTTCTGGCTCGTCGAGGCGCTCGCCCGCGCAGGTCGGCTCGAGGAGTCCGCCGAGGCTATGGAGGAGCTCCTCTCCCTGTCCAACGACGTGGGGCTCTTCTCGGAGGAGATCGACCCCGACAGCCACGAGCTGCTCGGAAACTTCCCGCAGGCGCTCAGCCACCTGGCGCTGATCAACGCCGCCTGTCAGTACGTAGAGCGCCGGCACGCGGGCGCGGAGCACGGGCCCGCCGACCGCGAATAGCGACCGCGAGCCGTCCCGGCCTCCGGCGAATGGCCGACCGAACCCCCCTCTCGTCCGCCGCCGCGCGCATCCCGCCCGGCCTCCAGCTGGCGACCGCCTACGCCTGGCGCCTGCTGCTGCTGGCGGGCGCCGGACTCGTCGTGCTGCTCCTGCTCGCCCGGGTCTCCGTCGTCGTGCTGCCGGTGATCGGGGCGCTCTTCCTCGCGGCGCTGCTCGACCCGATCGCCCGTCGCCTGCGCGCGACCCCGCTGCCGAACTGGGTCGGCGCCCTGGTGCTCGTGCTCGCCACCCTCGCCGTCGTGGTCGGCGTCGCGCTGCTCGTCGTGCCCGCCTTCGTCGCTCAGCTCGGTGCGGTGAACTTCAACGTCACCCAGGGCATCCAGGAGGTCCAGAAGTTCGCCGTCAGGCAGCTGCCGGTCTCTCAGGCCGAGTTTAACGGCGCCCTAAGTCGCGGCTTCAATGCGCTCCAGTCACGGGTCGGCGGCCTCGCCGGCCGGGTGCTCGGCGCGGTCGAGCTCGCCGCCCAGCTCGCGGTCCAGGCCGTGGCCGTCCTCTTCCTGCTCTTCTTCTTCCTCAAGGACGGCGGCCGCTTCCATGCGTGGCTTCTGCGCGTCGCCCCCGAGGGCCGGCAATCGATCGTCGAGAACCTCCTTCCGGAGGTGTGGGGCACCCTGCGCTCCTACCTGCTGGGGGTGATGATCATCGGGTTCTTCGACGCGCTGTCGATCGGCCTCGCGCTCGTGCTGATCGGAGTCCCCCTCGTCCTGCCGCTGACCGTGCTCACCTTCTTCGGGGCCTTCTTCCCGCTCGTGGGAGCGGTGGTGGCCGGCGCTCTGGCGGCGCTCGTGGCGCTCGTCTCGGGAGGTGTCGGCGATGCCCTGCTGGTCGTCGGCGCGACGGTGGCGGTCCAGCAGCTCGAGGGGAACCTGCTGCAGCCGCTCGTCATGGGCCATCAGGTGGATCTCCATCCTGTGGTGACGCTCGTGGCGGTCTCCGCCGGAGCGGCCCTGGCCGGCGTCCCGGGCGCCTTTCTGGCGGTTCCGCTCGTCGCGGTCACGCGGGTGATCGTGCACTACGCCTCGCCGCGCGTCGCCGCCGCGAGCGACCCCGACTGCGAGGCCCCGCCGGCGCGGACGGTGACCGGAGGCCAGCGAGCGCCGCCGTAACCTCGCCGACTGCGCTCGAGCGAGGCGCCGGACGTGATCTGCGCGAGCGCGTACCGTGGGGACCGCCGTGACCAGCGGGGACACCGCCCAGACCGAATCGAATCGAGCCGAGGCGACCGACGGCGAGGGGCGCTCGGAGTACCCGGTCGGCGACCGAAGGCTGATCGCGCTGCTCGGGCTGCCGACTTTCGCGCTCGCGCTCTCGATCACCACGGTGACCACCTACTTCCCCTCGGTCGCCCGGGAGTTCACGAGCTCGACCACGCTGATCGGGCTGTTGATCGCCACGGAGGGGATCCTCGCCCTCTGGCTTCCGCTCGTGGCGGGAGCCTCGTCCGATCGCCTCGATTCGAGGCTCGGGAAGCGATTGCCGTTCCTCGTCGCCGGCACGCCGGTCGCGGTCGTGGCGCTGGCCTTCCTCGGGTTCGTAGGCTCGCTTTGGGTCGCCGCGCTGGTGATCGTTCTGTTCTTCGCCGCCTACTACACCGTCTACGAGCCCTACCGCGCGCTTTACCCCGACCTCGTGCCCGAGCAGGAGATGAGCCGCGCCCAGAGCGCACAGGCGCTGTGGCGGGGCGGCGGAACCGCACTCGCCCTGATCGGCGGCGGGGTGCTGCTCACGCTCGGAGACCCGGTTCCGTTCGCCGTAGCGGGGCTCGTGCTGGCGCTCGCCGTCGGCGGCTTCGTTCCCGCGCTGCGGCGCGAAGGCAAGGCCGAGGACCGGGCGACGAGCAGCAGCAGCCTGAAGGAGGAGTTGCGCCGGCTCCCTCGGCTCGTGCGGGGTGGGGCTGCTGCTCCCCGCCTTGACCCAGACACCGGGCTTCGTCCTGCCCGCGGGCGTGATCGTCGCCGCCGGCGGCGGGGTCATCATGGCGCTGGCCTACGCGCTGCTCACGCCGCTCATGCCGGAGGCCGAGCACCGGGCGCTGTCGGGCCTCTACAGCACCAGTCGA
>JBBSNQ010000134.1:0-4685 GCA_038232575.1 Solirubrobacterales bacterium
GCCGGTGTACGTCCAGCCCGTCAACCGGCTGATCTCCGAGCTCTCGCGCCTGCCGGGCATCGGGCAGCGGAGCGCTCAGCGGCTCGCCTTCCATCTGCTGCGCGTGTCCTCGGAGGAGGCCGGCGCGCTCGCCGATGCGATTCACGAGGTCAAGCAGAGCGTCGGCGTATGCGAGGTCTGCTTCAACCTGGCCGTCGGCCCGCGCTGCCGCATCTGCGACGACCCGCGGCGCGACGACGAGTCGATCTGCGTCGTCGAGGAGCCGAGCGACGTGCTTCAGATCGAGCGTACGAACGAGTTCGGCGGGCGCTATCACGTCCTCGGCGGGGCCCTCTCACCGATCGACGGGGTCGACCCGGAGGATCTGCGCGTCGAGGAGCTGCTGGTGCGCGCCGAGCGCGAAGGAACACGCGAGGTATTGGTCGCCACCAACTCGACCACGACGGGCGAGGCGACGGCGCTCTTCCTGGCGGACGCGCTGCGCGAGCGCTCGCCCGGGGTGGCGGTCACGCGGCTTGCCAGCGGCCTTCCGATCGGAGCGGACCTCGAGTACGCCGACGAGGTGACCTTGGGGCACGCGCTGCGCGGCCGCCGCCCGTTGTAGGGGGCCACGACGCGCGCGACCCGCGGCGCAGCGCACGGAGCCCGCGGTGCGGCGCACGGAGGCCCGTTTCTAGGGAAGTCGCCCGTCCGCCCGTCCTCCGCTCAGCGCAGCAGTCTGACCTCCGCCTTCGCGCGCAGCACTCGGCGAAGCGCCTCGTCTATCCGCCCGGGCTCGAGCTCGCCGCGCCGCGCGGCGTCCAGCAGGCGGCGGTAGGCAGCCTCCTGCTCGGCGGGGCCGCCGGAGATGAAGACCATGTCCGAACCCGCCGCGATCGCCTGCACGGCGGCGTCGGGAATCGGCGAGGCGATCGCCGGCGAGGCGAGGTCGTCGGTTATGGCCAGGCCTCGAAAGCCGAGCTGGCCGCGCAGCAGGCCGGTGGAGATACCGCGCGACAGCGACGCCGGCGTGACGAAGTCCTCGCTCTCGTAGAGCCCGTGACCGATCACGATCGCCGGTGCGCCGGCCGCGATCGCGGCGGCGAACGGAACCAGGTCGCGCTTCATGAGCTCATCGAGCGAGAGACCGATCGTCGCCGGTCCTTCGTCCGTCGGCTGATTCGCGGCGCCCAGGCCTGGAAAGTGCTTCGGCGCCGAGAGCACGCGTGCGCGCCGGTAGGCCTCGACCGTTGCGCGGCCGTAGGCCGCCACCATGTCCTGTTCGTCCGAGTAGGCGCGCGCGCCGATGCCGGCACCGCCCGAGAGGCCGACGTCGAGCACCGGAGCGAGGACGCCGTTGACGCCGACCCGCTTGAGCGCGCGTGCCGCGCGTCCGGCTGCCCGCGAGGCCTCGGACGCCGAGCGCAGCCTGCCGGGCGCCTTGGCGGGAGGGAGCTCGGACAGAGTCGAGAAGCGCCCGCCCTCCTGCGCCGCCATGACGAGCGGGGCGATGTGGTCCGCGCTGTCCGCCGCATCCTGAATCGCTGCCGTGAGATCGGTCAGCTGAGCCGGATCGCGGTAGTTGCGCTCCGCGAGCACCACGCCGCCGAGGTCGCGCGCCTCGAGGCCGCGGACGAGCGCTGCGCTCGAGTCGGTGCCGCGAAAGCCGACCAGCAGCAGTTGCGCGAGCTTGCGCTCCGGGGGGAGGCTTTGGACCAGCTGGTCGACGCGCGCCTCCGCGTTCGGCCCTTGACCGCCGGGCACGAGCCGCGATAGGAACGACCCACCGGCGGCGCCCGATGCTGGAGGCGGCGCCGTGCCGCCGCGACTGCGCTCGTTGATCGCCTGGCCGACGACGGCCCCCGCCACGACCAGACCGGCGAGGATGCCGGCGAGCGCACGCCTCGCCCAGGGTCTCCCGGCCAGCGCGACCCACCTCCCGGCCAGCGCGACCCACCTCCCGGCCAGCGCGACGCGCCTCTCAGCCAGCGCGGCCCGCCTCCCAGCCAGGGCCGCCCGCCTCTCAGCCAGCACGGTCCGCAGGCGCTCGATCGGTCGCAGCATGGACAAAAGCTATCTTTGGCCGTCGTGGAGACCGCGGCCGCAGCCCCGACCGCGGCGGCAGCGACCGTCGTGATGAAGTTCGGCGGCACCTCGGTGGCCGACGCCGACCGCATCCGCAGCGCCGCCCGGCGCCTGGTGGACGCGCGCGATGAGGGCAGCCGCGTGGTCGCCGTGCTATCGGCCCGCGGTCGCACTACCGACGAGCTGGTCGCGATGGCGGCGGAGGTCTCCGAGCGCCCGCACCCGCGTGAGATGGACATGCTGCTCTCCACGGGCGAGCGCATCTCGTGCGCGCTCGCGGCGATGGCGATCAACGACCTCGGCCATGACGCGATCTCGCTCACCGGCTCGCAGGCCGGGATCGTCACCGACACCTCGCACACCCGCGCGCGCATCCTCGACGTCCGCGCCGATCGCATCCGCACCGCGCTCGACGAGGGCAGCATCGTGCTCGTCGCGGGCTTCCAGGGGGTCTCCACCTCCGCCGACGTCACGACGCTCGGGCGGGGTGGCTCGGACACGAGCGCGGTCGCGCTCGCCGCGGCGCTCGGGGCCCAGGTTTGCGAGATCTACACCGACGTGGCGGGCGTATTCACTGCCGATCCGCGGATCGTCGACGAGGCGCGTCCGCTGTCCCAGGTCTCCTTCGAGGAGATGCTCGAGATGTCGGTGTCCGGGGCGAGGGTGCTCCAGCTGCGGGCGGTCGAGTACGCGCGCAACCACGGTGTGCGCATCCACTGCCGCTCGAGCTTCGACGAGGCACCGGGTACCTTGGTTCTGCCCGAAGAGGAGACCATGGAGCGCCCGCTAGTCACTGCCGTCACCCACTCGACCGACGAGGCCCGCGTCACGCTGACCGGTCTGCCGGACACGCCCGGCGTCGCCGGACGGGTGATGACCGCGCTGGCGGGGGCGGGTGTGAACGTCGACATGATCATCCAGCACGAGCCCCAGCGGGCAGGCGCGCGCGCCGACATGTCGTTCACCGTGCCGCGCGCCGAGCTCGAGACCGCCCGCGAGACACTGGCGCCGCTGCGCGAGGAGATCGGCATCGGCGAGATCGCCTCCGAAGCCAGGATGGGCAAGGTCTCGCTCGTGGGCGCCGGCATGAAGAGCCATCCCGGAGTCGCGGCGAAGACCTTCTCGGTACTCGGCGACGCGGCGATCAACATCGAGATGATCTCCACCTCGCCGATCAAGATCTCGTGCGTCGTGCGCGAGGACGACGTCGCGAGTGCAGTGCGCGCGCTGCACACGGCCTTCGAGCTGGGGGCGGACGCGGTCCACCGCGAGGACGTCGCCGGCGTGCATCGGCCAGTGGTCTCGTCATGACGTGCGTGGCGGTCGTTGCGCACGGCGTGGTCTCGTCATGACGCGCGTGGCCATCGTCGGAGCGACCGGCGCCGTCGGGGCGACGATGCTCGAGGTGATCGGCGAGCGCGAGCTCGGTGCGTCCGAGATCGTCCCCTTCGCTTCGGCGCGCTCGGCCGGCCGCAAGATCGAGCATGCAGGCCGCTCGCTCACCGTGCAGGAGCTCTCGGACGAGGCGATCGAGGGCTTCGACATTGCGCTCTTCTCGGCGGGCTCGGGCACGAGCCGCGAATGGGCCGAGCGCTTCGCCGCGGCCGGCGCGGTTGTCGTCGACAACTCCTCCTTCTGGCGGATGACCGAGGGCGTGCCGCTCGTCGTCGCGGAGGTCAACCCCGAGGCGCTTGACGACCATCGCGGCATCGTCGCCAACCCCAACTGCTCGACGATGCAGATGGTCGTGGCGCTCGCGCCGATCTCCGGGACGGCGGGGATCGAGCGGCTTGTCGTGTCGACCTACCAGTCGGTGTCGGGCACCGGCCAGCGGGCGGTCGAGGAGCTCGCCGAGCAGACCCGCGCGATGATTGCCGGCGAGCCTCCGCCGGCACCGGCGGTCTACCCGCACCCGATCGCCTTCAACGTCCTGCCCCAGGTCGAGACCTTCGTCGACGGCGACTCCTACACGACCGAGGAGCGCAAGATGATGGACGAGACGCGCAAGATCCTCGATCGCCCCGACCTCGCCGTATCGGCGACCTGCGCGCGTGTTCCCGTTCCTCGCGGGCACTCCGAGTCGATCAACGTGCAGACGCGCGACCCGCTCTCTCCCGAGCAGTGCCGGGAGCTGCTTGCCGGCGCGCCCGGCGTGACCGTGCTCGACGACCCCGCGCGCGGGGTCTATCCGTTGGCGGCCGATGCCACCGGGCGCGATGACGTGCTGGTGGGGAGGATCCGCCGCGACCCCTCGCACGAGCGCTGCCTGAACCTCTGGGTAGTGGGCGACAATCTGCGCAAGGGCGCCGCCACGAACACGGTCCAACTGGCCGAGCTGCTCGTCGAGCGGGAGCTGGTGGGGAGGGTGGTCCATCGTGCGTAAGTCTCTGATCCTGTTCTCCACCGTGCTTCTATCGCTTGCGCTGCCTGTGACCGCGAGCGCCCACCGGCTCAACATCCGCGACGCTAAGAGGGCGATCCTCGCGGAGATCGAGGCCACCGGGGGGGGGTGATAAAGGGCACCGCCGCCACCGACGACACGTGCCGCCGTCGCGGAGCGCACACGATCCGCTGTGTGGCTGGCGCCCAGATCGCCAACGGCTTGATCTGCCTCGCGGACA
>JBBSNQ010000135.1:0-4675 GCA_038232575.1 Solirubrobacterales bacterium
CCTCGGTGATATAGGCGTTGATGCCGTCGACGTAGTCGCGCGCGTCCTGCTGGACCTGGGCGCCGTCCGCGCCGTAGAGGTTGTCGAGCTGGTCGAACTGCGTCTGGAGGTCGTTCTCCCTGTACGGGGCGATCCGCCACTGCGCCTCGTCCATCTCGCGGTTGCTCTCCGCGCCGCCGACGAACGCGGTCAGCTTCGCGCGGCCGCTGTTACGCAGCACATCCATCAAGAAGAGCCTGTCGCGGGCCGAGGAGTAGCCGATCCCGCACATCGCCGCCGAGCGCGTGTTGCCGTAGATATGCGGGACGCCGAAGCCTCGGTCGCGGACGATGGTGACCCCGCCCTTGGGCGTGCACACCGGAGGGCTCGTCGAGCTCTCGACGTCGCCCTCGCGAACGCCGAAGCTCGCGTCCTTGAAGAAGTCGTCGATCTCCCCCGCGTCGATCGACGGGCTCGAGAAGACGAGGTCGGCGTAGGGGTCGCGCTGATCCTCGTTGTGCGGCGGCCGGCCGCCAGTGGTCAAGAACTCGATGATGTCCGCCCCGTTGGCGAGGCCGTTCGATCCGGGCGGGAGGATGTTGCGGAAGCCGCCGGGGTCGTTCGCCTGGTAGGGGAGGACCTCGCCGCCGGCCGGCGGCGGTTGGGCCGGAGCGAGCGCAGGTGTCTGGCTGTCCTGGGCGCTTGCCGCGCCGGGCCAGGCCAGCGCCACGAGGGCGAGGCTGCTAGCGCATGCTGCCAGGCGTCGTCTCAAGCGTCCTCCTCCCGTCGAGGGACGGCGCAGCGGCCGACCCCATCACCCGCGAGCAAAAGATCGTACATGCGTCGAGGCGAAGATGCAAGCCGGTGGCGTCGTGGGCAACCCGCCTCGCCGCATCGCGCCTGACGGCCGTGCACGGGGCCGGCCCTACTCGAGCTGCTCGTACGCCGGCAGGGTCAGAAACTCGACGAAGGAGTCGGGACCCGATAGCGCGACCGCCTCGAACAGCACCTGCGACTCGGGTGCGCGGCTGCGTGAAAAGAAGTCCTCCCCCACCTGCTCGCGGATCTTCTCGAGCTCCTCCTCCTCGATGCGGCGCACGAGCTCCTCGGTCACTGGCGGCCCGCCGCCGGCGAGCTCGACGCCGTGCCGGATCCACTGCCAGACCTGCGAGCGGGAGATCTCCGCCGTGGCGGCGTCCTCCATCTGATTGAAGATCCCCGCCGCCCCGTTGCCGCGCAGCCACGAGGAGATGTACTGGATGCCGACGTTGACGTTGTTGCGCAGGCCTTCCTCGGTGACCTCGCCCGGGGTCTCCGCCAGAGCGAGCAGCTCCGCGGTCCCCACCTCCACATCCTCGCGCTTGCGCTCGACCTGGTTCAGGCGCTCGCCGAGCACGCGCTCGAACTCGCCCCGCGCGGTCGCGACCGTGTCTGGGTGGGCGACCCACGTGCCATCGAAGCCGTCGCCCGCCTCGCGCGCCTTGTCGTCGCGCACGCGCTCGAGCGCGTGCGCGTTGATCTCCGGGCGCCGCCGGCTCGGAATGAAGGCCGCCATCCCCCCCATGGCGTGCGCGCCGCGGCGGTGGCACGTCTTCACGAGCAGCTCGGTGTAGGCGCGCATGAACGGGACCGTCATCGTCACCTTGGCCCGGTCGGGCTGGACGAGCTCGGGCCGGTGGCGAAAGGACTTGATCGCGCTGAAGATGTAGTCCCAGCGCCCCGCGTTCAGCCCGGCCGAGTGGTCGCGCAGCTCGTGGAGGATCTCCTCCATCTCGAACGCGGCCGGCAGCGTCTCGATCAGGACCGTGGCCCTGATCGTGCCGCGCTCGAGCCCGAGCGCCCACTGCGCGTCGAGGAAGACCTCGTTCCAGAGGCGCGCCTCGAGATGGCTCTCGAGCTTCGGCAGGTAGAGGTAGGGGCCCGATCCGCGCTCGATCAGCGGGCGCGCGTTGTGGAAGACGAACAGCCCGAAGTCGAGCAGCGCACCGGCGACCGGCTCGCCGTCGACCAGGATGTGCTTGTCCTCGAGGTGCCAGCCGCGCGGGCGCACGAGCAGCGTCGCGGTCTCCTCGTTCAGCCGGCGGGTTCCCCCGCCGTCGGGATCCTCGACCTCGATCGTGCCGCGGATGGCATCGATCAGGTTCAGCTGGCCGCCGATCACGTTCTCCCAGGTCGGGGAGAGGGCGTCCTCGAAGTCGGCCATCCAGCCGTCGGCGCCGGAGTTGAGCGCGTTGATCGTCATCCTGCGCTCGGTCGGCCCGGTGATCTCGACCCAGCGCCGGCGCAGGTCCTCGGGCGGCGGCGCGACCTGCCAGTCGCCCTCGCGCACGGCACGCGTCTCGGGTAGGAAGTCGAGCGTGCCGCCGGCGTCGAGGCGCGCCTGGCGCTCTGCGCGCCGCGCGAGGATCTCGCGCCGAGCGCCCTCGAAGCGCCGGTGGAGCGCCGCCACGAGCTCGAGCGCGTCCTTGCTCAAGACCTCGGCGAAGCGCTCCTCGATCGGAGCGCGGACCTCGACGCCGCTCGGGAGCTGCGCCGTCATGACGCCGTCGCCAGCGGGCCGGGTCGATCGGCGGCGTGGTCGGCGCCGCCGTCGGCACCGGCGTGGACGCGCCGGGCGAGATCGCGAGGCGCCCCCCCGATCGACGTCGCGAGCAGCTCGATCGGATGATGCACCGGCAGCGGGCGTCCGAGCTCCCCGAGCGCCGTGGCAATCTGCAGCGAGCAGCCCGGGTTCGCCGATGCGATCGCCTCGGCGCCCGTCGCGGCGAGGTTCTCCGCCTTGCGCGAGCCGAGCTCCCCGCTCGTGTCCGGATGCAGCAGGTTGTATACACCCGCCGAGCCGCAGCAGATCTCCCACTCGGCAGGCTCGAGCAGCTCGAGCCCCGGTATCGATCGAAGCAGCGCGCGCGGCTGCTCGCGCACGCCCTGCGCGTGGGCGAGGTGGCAGGCGTCGTGGTAGGCGACGCGCAGCTCGAGCGGGCGCTTGCGCGTCACGCTGCCGACCTCGTCGAGCAGCTCGGACACGTCGCGGGCGCGCGCGCCGAGCTCGCGCCCACGCTCGGCCCAGGCAGGCTCGGCGCGCAGCTGGTGCTCGTAGTGCTTGATCACCGAGCCGCAGCCGGCGGAGTTCAGCACCAGGTGGTCGACGTCCTCGAACGCCTCGATCGTGCGCTTGGCGAGCGCCGTCGTGCGCTCCTGCTCGGCGCCCGCGTGGTAGGCGAGCGCGCCGCAGCAGGCGGGCTCGCGCGGCGCGACGACATCGAAGCCCTCGGCGGCGAGCACGCGCGCGGTCGCCACGTTGACCTGCCGGAAGAAGACGCGCTGGACGCAGCCCTGAAGCAGCCCGACGCGCCCGCGGCGCGGCCCCCGTGCGGGAGTGAGCTCCGGGAGCGGGCGCAGCGCCTCACCGAGGGCCACCTTCGGCGTGAGGCGCTCGAGCGTGCGCACGCGCGGGAACCGGCCGAGCACTCCGCTGCGGCGCACGAGGCGGTCGAGCCCGAGGCCACGGTAGGCGGCGAGGCCGGCCGCGAGCGCCCGTAGCCGCCCCGGTCGCGGGAAGGTCTCGAACAGCAGCCGGCGGAACAGGGCATCGGCGCGCGGACGGCCGTAGCCGCGCTCGACCTGCTGGCGCGTGTCCTCGATCAGCTTGTCGTACTGCACCCCGGACGGGCACGAGGTCACGCACGCCATGCAGCCGATGCAGTTGTCGAACGCCGCCGTCATCGCGGTCGAGAGCTCGCTCCCCTCCTCGAGCCCCGCCTTCATCAGGACGATCCGCCCGCGCGGCGAGTTCATCTCCTCGCCCCAGAGCAGATACGTGGGGCAGGTCGGCAGGCAGAACCCGCAGTGCACGCAGTCCTCGATCAGGTCGATCTCCGGAGCGTTGCGGTCGTCGAATGCGCGCGCGGCGGAGGCCATCAGATCCCCCCGACGAAGCGGCCGCGATTGCAGATCCCTTCGGGGTCGAAGCGTGCCTTCACACGGCGCATCAGCTCGAGCTCCGCGTCCTCGGTCCGTCCCCATGGGTCGATGCGCGCGCGCAGCTCCGCGGGCCCGTCGAGCACGGCGCACGGCGAAGGCGCCAGCTCGGCCCGCAGCTCCTCGACCGCGGCGGCGAGCGCCTCGGGATCGGCCGGCGGGAGCGCCACCCACGAGAGGCCGAGCGCGGCGCGGCCGACCACCGAGGCCTCAAGACGCTCCGCCACGCGAAGCACGCGCGCGAGCTCGGCCTGGCGCCCCGAGACGCGCACGACCGCGCCATCGGGCGAGCGCTGTCCTGCACGCTGGCGGCTCCAGACTCCCTCTTCCTCCTCCTCGTCATCCTCCTCGAGCAGCTCGGCCCCGATCCCCGCCCCGGGCAGTACGGGCAGCGCCCCGCCCGCCTGCTCCGCGGCGCTCTCGCCGCCGAAGCGCGCGAGCACGGCGCCCTCGCCGCTCGCCCAGCGCACGTCGAGCGACTGCATCTCGAGCCGCGCGTGGGCGAGCTCCGATGCCGCGCGTGCGAGCAGCTCGGGGTCCCCGGAGGCGCCATGAATCGTCGCCGTGCGCGCCGGCAGCGGGTGCAGGCGCACGCAGACCTCGACGATCACGCCGAGCGTGCCGAACGAGCCGGCGAGCAGCTTCGCCAAGTCGTAGCCGGCGACGTTCTTGATCACCCGACCGCCCGCCTTCGCCACCGTGCCATCCGCCAGCGCCA
>JBBSNQ010000136.1:0-4668 GCA_038232575.1 Solirubrobacterales bacterium
CGTGGCTGCTCGAGCGCCACGGATACCGCACACCGATCGAGGCCCGCGAGCACCTGCTCTGTCAGCCGCTCGTGGCATGATCGCCACGTTCACCACAGAAGTGTCCGGTGAACCGGGGCCGGGACAACATGCGCCACCATTGGACGATGTCCCCCGCGCACGTAGACGATGCGTACTCAGCCGCCGCCTCAAGTGCGACTACGCTGGCGGAGCGGATCGCCGGCCTCGTCAAACTCGAGGTAGACCCCGGGAAGTCGGCGAAGCGCCTCTCGCGCTGGAGCGAGCTCGTCTCGCGCGGCGATCCGAATCGCTTCGAGCAACGACTAAGGCTAGACGGGCTCAATCTCGAGGCAGCGCCCAGGATCGCGGGCAAGGCAAGGTGGGACGGGCCCCTTCCCGACTGGTCCGTCTTCGTCGTGGAGGCGCTCGAGCGCGCAGGGGATGCTGACCTCGACGAGGACCGTGCCCTTACGAGCGCAGGCGAGCAGATTGTCCCGCTGCAGGAGCTGGTCATCCCGTTCGCCCGGGTCGCACGCTCGCGGCTCGCGGCACGTGTGGGAGAGCGGGACGCCGCGATCGGATCGGCCGTTCTTCCCGCCCTCGAGCGTGAGCTGGTGGCGCAGCTCGGCGCGCTCTTCTCGCCCGTGGCCGACCTCGAGTTCCGCCTGTGGCGCCGAGGCCGCGTCGATCCCCTCCGGGAAGTACTCGTCCGCGCGCACGGTAACCCGGGCCGCGAGCTGTACTACGAATGGGTGGCCGAGCTGCGCAACGGGCGCCTCGGAGAATTGCTCGAGGAATACTCCGTCCTCGCCCGCAGGGCGGCAACTATCGCGCGGGGGTGGGTTGACGCGACGGCCGAGTTCCTCGCCCATTTGGCCGCCGATCGCGAGTCCCTAGCGGAGAGGTTCGGCGAGGGGGCCTCCTTGGGCAGAGTCATAGCGATCGGCGGGGCGTCCTCAGACCCTCACCGAGGACGACGGCGCGTTGTCGGTTGCACATTCGACTCCGGTGTGAAGCTCGTGTACAAGCCGAGGGGCCTCCGCACCGAGGTCGTCTATGGAGAGCTGCTCGAGTGGCTGAACCGCCATGGCGCCGAGCCGGAGCTGCGCGCTCTCGGCGTACTCGACCGCGGCGACCATGGGTGGGTCGAGTTCGCGGCCCACGGCCAAGTGGAGGACGAGGACGGCGCCAGGCGGTTCTACCGCCGAGGCGGGATGCTGCTTGCGCTCCTGTACTCGCTCGGTGGCAACGACTGCCACATGGAGAACCTCGTCGCCGCCGGCGAGAATCCGGTCGTCGTCGACGTCGAGACGGTGCTTCATCCGACGCTCCTGTCTCCCGAGGCGGCTTCCGGACAGTTCGACGCCTTCCAGGCGGCGGTCGAGGCCACCCAGTCCTCGGTCTTGAGCGTCGGGCTACTCCCCGCCTGGATGCTCGGGGCCGAAGGGAGGGCCCTGGACGTGAGCGGGCTCGGCGCCGTCGAGCCGCAGGAGGGGCTCGAGCCGGTTCGCCGCTGGGAACATCCGAATACCGACGTCGCACGGCTCGTTCTCGAGCGGCCGGTGCTCGACCCGCAGGCCAACGTCCTGCGGGTCGGCGGCCGCGCCCTGCGCCCGGAGGACTACGCCGAGGATCTCTGCGCCGGCGTCATTGACGCCTACGGCGTTCTCCTCAGGGGTCGGGGCGAGCTTCTCGGCTCGGGCGGACCGCTCGTCGCTCTCGAGGAGGCGCCTGTGCGAGTGGTGTTTGGCAGCACGAGGGTCTACGGGCACGTGGTCGAGGCGGCCTCGCAGCCGCGTCACCTGCGCGAGGGGATCGATTTCTCGATCGAGCTTGAGCTGCTGCGGCGCCCGCTGCTGGACGGCTCGGACCCAGCGGCGTTCTGGGAGCTCCACCGGCGCGAGCAGGAGCAGCTCGAGGCGACAGACATTCCTTTTTTCACTGCGAGGGCCGGCGCCGAGGCGCTCTACGGCGACGACGGCGCCCCGGTTGTCCGCTTCCGACGCTCGGCCGTCGAGACGGCGAGGCGCAGGCTCGCGGCGTTGTCCTCCGAGGACGAGCGGACGCAGGTCGTGCTCCTGCGCGCCACGCTCGGCACCCGTTCGCGGCCCGAGCCCCGACCGCGCGTACAGGTTGAGGATGTCATCGCCCCGGGCTCGGACGTGGCGCTTCGGGCCGCGCTCGCGCATGCGGAGGACCTCGACGCTACCGCGGTTCGAGCGGGCGAGGGCGTCGCGTGGGTGGGCCTGAGCCTCGGCGACGAGGCGGAACGATGGGCACTTCAGCCGACGGCCTACGACCTCTACGAAGGGGGGCCGGGGATCGCCGTTTTCCTCTCCGCACTCGCGCGCGCGACGGGCGACGAGCGCTGGCGCGAGCTCGCTCTCGGGGCGCTCACCCCGTTGCTCGACGAGGCTGAGCGTCACCCCGGCCGACTGGCCGTCCTGCGTGGGATCGGCGGCGCAACCGGGTTCGGCGGGATCGTTTATGCGCTCGCGCTCGTCGCCGAGCTGACGGGTGAGGAGCGCGCGGTCGAGGCTGCGCGGGCGCTCATCCGCGCGCTGCCCGCCGCAGCGATCGAGCGCGACCCGGCGTTTGACCTGCTAGGCGGAGCCGCAGGCACGCTGGCCGGAATCCTTGCGTTCGATCGCGTCTCGGGCGGGTACGATCACGCCGTGGAGCTTGGGCGCGTGGCGGGACGCGTCCTCGCGCGGAACGCCGTCTTGGGTGCCCAGTCGGCCGTGTGGCGGACGTCCCAGAGCCGCTCACTCGACGGCTTCGCGCACGGGACCGCGGGCATCGCGCTCGTGCTGGCGCGGCTGGCGATGCGAACGGGGGACGACACGCTGGTGGCGCTCGCGCGGAGCGCCGTCGGTGGCGAGTCGGACCGCTTCGATCCGAGCCTGGGCGGTTGGCCCGATCGCCGGGACGAGGGTGAGCAGACGCTCATGCACGGCTGGTGTCACGGCTCCGCCGGCATCGGCCACGCCCGGCTCGGCCTGCTCGAGACACCGCTCGGAACGGAGCTTGAGGGAACGATCGCGCGAGACCTCGAGCGGGCGAGCGCGGCGGTGACGGCGAGTCAGCCTTCTCTCGATCATCTCTGTTGCGGCGGGGCGGGCGAGTCAGAGTTCCTGCTCGATCTTGCACGTGTGCGTGGCGACGACGTTGCCCGCGGGGTCGCGGAGGAGCGCTGCGACGCGATGGCGCGCAGGATCCTCGCCGAAGAGAGCCCGCGTCTGCACGGGCCGGCCCAGCTCGAGGCGCGTGAGGTGCCGCGGCCGGGACTGTTTCAGGGAACGAGCGGCGTCGGGCTCGCCCTCCTTCGCCGGATGCGGCCTGACCTGCCGTCAGTGCTGCTGTGGCGCTAGCCGAAGACACATCGGTCGCGAGATTCGTGCGGTTTCTCGAGCCTCAGCTGTCCGATTGCCTCGGGGCGGCGGCCGTCGAACCCATCCTCGCGCGCTCGACGTCGCTTCCGCTCGACCTGATCCGGCAGCTCGGCTTCGAGCTTCCGCTCGCGCCGGAGCGGGCTCCGGCGGATCTCTCGGTCCGACTCCCGCCCCCCGCCGCGCTCCGGCGGCTCGAAGGGTTCGGCGCCGCAGATCGGGAGCTCGCGGAGCTCCTGCGCTTGTTGACGAGCGAGAATCAGCTCGTCGCAAAGTCCGCCAACTGGCTCGAATACGACATCGGCACCGATGGAGAGGACCGGCCGAGCCTGTTCGCGCGACCCTCCAACAAGAGATCGGTGGCGCCGCTGGCGCGAGCGCTCGGCGCGGCGGCGCCGGCGCAGACGAGCTTGCAGCGGCTGGTGGACGCGCTGGGACCCGACGAGCGAGTGCCGTACGTCGCCGTCATGCGCCGCAGAAAACACGAGCTACGGGTGCTGATCGTGTCGCAGCGCGGAGAGCTATCGCCGGTACTGGAAGCCCTCGAGGAGTGCGGCTGGGCCGGAGACAGTCACGTCGTCGAAGAGGTCTTCACGCGTTACGCGCCGCTCCATCGCGGCCCGCCCGCTCCACCGGCTGCTGAATTCTCCGTCACATGGGCGCTCGGCGTCGGCTTTGGGAGCGACGGCGGCTTCCTCGAACGGACGGGAATCGAGCTCCGCCTGGGGTCCGCCGCTCAGGCGGAGCAGATGCTGACGCGCCTCGAGGGCGACGATCTCGCGGCGGCCGGCACCTGGTCGAGACTGATGGCCTGGCCTGGTCACCGCATTGATCCCACCGCGGAGAGCGCGCCGGAAGCGTTCCGCGCAGTCTCCGCCCTTACCGACGGCAGGGCTGTGACGGCGGTCGTGCGCCGCATCCATCACGTCAAGGTGGCCATCGATCCCGGGGCCGCGCTGACCGTGAAGGCCTACCTCAGCGCAGGTCACGTTCTCGCGGCACCGTCGTAGGCGGCGCGACGCGTGAGGAGGTAGCTCGGCGTTCGTGGTCTCCCGCTCCAGAAAAGGGAAGGATGCGAGTCGACTACACCGGCACGCTGTCGCAAGGCGGTGCGCTCACGGCGACCTCGCATGCGGGCGCGCTCCTCAGGACGTCGCACTGCCGGGTGAGCCGGACCGGGTTTCGCGGAGACCGGGTTATCTGCTTTCCCTCCTTCACGAGAGGGAGGGGATGGGAACGTAGCGGGCCACGTAGAGATGCTCGAACTCGGCCGGCGGGA
>JBBSNQ010000137.1:0-4645 GCA_038232575.1 Solirubrobacterales bacterium
ACGATGCCGAGGCGCCGGGCAGACGCGCTGCTCGTGGAGCAGGGGCGATTCGAGACGCGTGCTCGCGCTGCGGCCGCGGTCATGGCGGGCTCCGTGCGTCTCGGAGCAGGCGGCCGGCGCGTGCAGAAGCCCGGCGAGCTCGTAGCCTGCGGACAGCCGCTCGAGCTCGACCGGACGCCCCCGTTCGTTTCACGGGGCGGCGTCAAGCTCGCCAACGCGCTTGACGCCTTCGGCCTCGATCCCGCCGGCCGGCGCTGCCTCGACGTGGGCGCCTCGACAGGCGGCTTCACCGACTGCCTGCTCCAGCGCGGAGCGAACCATGTCGTGGCGCTGGACGTCGCCTACGGAGCTCTCCATCTGCGCGTGCGCGATGACGAGCGCGTGAGCGTGCTCGAGCGCACCAACGCACGTACGCTCGAACCGTCGATCCTGCCCTACCACCCGGACCTGATCGTGCTCGACGTATCGTTCATCTCGATTCCGAAGGTGCTGCCTGCGGTGCTCGCCGCCGCTGCCGAGCGCTTCGACTGCGTGGCGCTCGTCAAGCCGCAGTTCGAGCTCCATCGGGACCGGGTCGGCGAAGGCGGTGTTGTGCGCTCGGCCGACGAGCGGCGGGCGGCGCTCGTCGGGGTGGGGGAGGCGGCGCAGCGGCTTGGATGCGCGGTGCTGGGCTACGCGTCCTCGCGCCTGCCGGGGCCGGCGGGCAACCGGGAGAGCTTCGCGTGGCTCGCGGAGGGATCGCGCGAGGGTGCCGCCGAGGATCTCGAGCAGGCAGCGCGCCAAGTCGAGTCGTGAAGTGGGCGTCCTCATGAGCCGGCCCGTGCCGCGCACGATCGCGCTCTACGCGCACGAGCATCCGCGCGGGGCGGTCGAGTGGGCGCAGCACCTACTCGAAGTCGCGACGAGCGCAGGTGTCGAGGTGCACGCCTCGAGCGAGGACGCAACGCGGCTGCGCCTGGAGCCTCGCACGGGGCTCGTGCTCGACGGCTCGCCCGCGCTCGACGGGGTCGACCTGGCGATGGCGCTCGGCGGGGACGGGACCATGCTCAGAGCCCTGCGCGCCGTCGCCGGGAGCGAGGTGCCCGTGTTCGCCTTCAACTTCGGCGCGATCGGCTTCCTCGCGACCGTCGACCAGGACGAGCGCGACGACGGGCTCGCGCGCGCGTTGGCGGGCGACTTCGAGCTGCTCGAGCTGCCCGTGCTCGAAGCCCGCTGGGGCGATGGCGAGCGCGCGCTCGCCCTCAACGACATCTCGCTGCATCGGCGGGCCGACGAGCGGGTCGCCCAGCTCGCGTACCGGCTCGAGGGCGAGCAGCTCGGGGCGGTTCGCTGCGACGGGCTCGTCGCGGCCACGCCGGTCGGCTCGACCGGCTACAACCTCGCCAACGGAGGACCCGTGCTCGCGTGGGGCGTCGAGGGCTTCGTGGTCTCGTTCATCGCGCCGCACACGATCGCCGCGCGCGCGCTCGTCGGCGCGCCCGCCGACACGCTCGTGGTCACCAACATCTCCGAGCGCGAGTGGGTGGACGTGATGAACGACGGCCGCGTCGTCGGCCTGCTCGAGCCCGGCGGCGAGCTCGAGGTCCGCTTCGGCCGCGAGCGGGCGCTGCTTGCCCAGATGCGGGACTCGAGCTTCTACCGACGCCTGCGGGAGAAGTTCGGCCGCCTCGCCTACGACGTGACCTGAGCACGGCTCGTCCAACGGCGGTGGTCGGTTCGCACGGTGGAGCGTCCGCGGCTCGGCTTAGCGTCTTGCTCGTCGCACGTTTGTGACGATGCCGTGAGCAGACGACCCGCTAACTGTCCGCGGGCGCTGCTAGACCTCGGCCGATGCTGCTCGAGCTGCGCATCGAGAACCTGCTCCTGATCGAGCGTGCCGAGCTGCGGCTCGGGCCGGGCCTGAACACGCTCACAGGAGAGACCGGCGCGGGCAAGACGATGCTCGCGAAGGCGCTCGACCTGCTGCTCGGCGGGCGCCCGCCGGCGGGAATCGTGCGCCCCGGCGCGTCGGAGGCATACGTCGAGGGCGTCTTTCTGCCGCCGGCGGGATCGCTCGACGATCCCGAGCTCGAGGAGCTCCGCGAGCGCCTCCCGGAAGCCGAGGAGGAGCTCGTGCTCGCGCGCCGGGTGGCTGCCGGCGGACGCAGTCGAGCCTTCGTCCAAGGTCGCTCGGCAACCGCCGCCGACCTGCGCGAGCTTGGCGGTCGCCTGATCTCCTTCTACGGCCAGCACGAGCATCGAAGGCTCACGCTCGTCTCGGCGCAGCTCGAGGCACTTGACGCCTACTGCGGACCCGAGCATCTCGCCGCGCGCCGCGAGTTCGCGACGGCGCACCTGCGTGCCGCCGGTCTGCGGCGGGAGCTCGACGAGCTGCGCGGTGTCGCCGCGGCGCGCGAGCGCGACCGCGATCTGCTCGACTTCGAGCTCGGCGAGATCGACGAGCTTGCGCCGAGCGAGGACGAGCTACAGGAGCTGACCGGGACACGCGAGCGCCTGCGCCGGCTCGATGCCCTACGGCATGCGGCCGGCAGCGGCGCCGAGGCGCTCGCGCCCGAGGGCGCAGCGGCCGAGGCCGGCGGTGGGGCGGCGACGCTGATCGCCGAGGGCGAGCGTCTGGCCGGGGCGGTGGCCGGCGTCGACCCGGAGCTCGATCGGCTCGCCGAGCGTCTGAGCGCGCTGCGCATCGAGGCGGAGGATCTAGGCACCGAGCTCCGCCGCTACGAGCAGGATCTCGAGGCCGAGCCGCAGTCGCTCGAGGAGATCGAGGAGCGCCTCGAGCGCTACGACCGCCTGCTGCGCAAGCACGGGGGGAGCGTCGCGGCGGTGCTTGCACACGCTGAGCGCTGCCGCAGCGAGCGCGATCGGCTCGACCACGCCGAGGTCGCGCTCGAGGAGACAGGCGCGGCACTCAAGCACGCGGAGGCCGCGGAGGAGGAGCTGGCGGGGGCGCTCGGGGCGAGCCGTGGCGCGGCCGCGCCGCGGCTGGCCGAGGACGTCCGGACAGAGCTCTCGGAGCTCGCGATGGACGAGGCGTCGTTCGCGGTCGATCTCCCCCGGCGCGAGCGGCGCGGGCAGGCTGGCGACGAGGACGCCGAGTTCTCGGTCGCGTTCAACCGCGGCATGTCCGCGACGCCGCTGCGCGAGACCGCCTCCGGCGGCGAGCTCTCGCGCGTCATGCTCGCGCTGCTCGGCGTGGCGAGCGCAAGCGGCCCGCAGACGCTCGTCTTCGACGAGGTCGACTCGGGGGTCGGCGGGCAGGCTGCGCGCGCGGTGGGCGAGAAGCTGCGCAGCCTCGGCCGCGACCGGCAGGTGCTCTGCATCACCCATCTTCCCCAGGTCGCCTCGCTGGCCGACACGCACTTCAGGATCGAGAAGGCCTCCGATGAGTCGATTGCCCGCGCCAGCGTCGATCGGCTGGCGGGCGAGGAGGTGGTGGAGGAGCTCTGCCGCATGCTCGGGGCGGATCTCGCCGACAGCGGCGCGCGCCGGCACGCAGAGGAGCTGCTCGCCGCGGCATGAGGGCTCCACCACCTCGAAAGCCGTCCGGGCTCGGACTAGACTCGAACGAGCGAGCACTGATCGTGCGAGCACCCGACATAGGAACCCCGACCGAGCGAGCACGGCATGCCTGACCGACGCGCGCAGACCAAGTTCATCTTCGTCACCGGCGGCGTCGTCTCGGCGCTCGGCAAGGGGATCGCGGCGGCCTCGATCGGCCGCTTGCTCGTCGCGCGCGGCTTCGAGGTGACGCTGCAGAAGTTCGACCCCTACATCAACGTCGACCCGGGCACGATGAGCCCGTTCCAGCACGGCGAGGTCTTCGTCACCGAGGACGGCGCCGAGACCGACCTCGACCTCGGCCACTACGAGCGCTTCACCGACGTCAACACCTCCCGCGGCTCGAACGTCACGACCGGCGCGATCTACGACCGGGTAATCCGCCGCGAGCGCCGGGGCGACTTCCTCGGCGGGACGGTCCAGGTGATCCCACACATCACCGACGAGATCAAGCAGCGCATCCGGCTGCTCGCAGAGGCTCAGGACGTCGACTTCGTGATCGTCGAGATCGGCGGGACCGTGGGCGACATTGAGTCGCTGCCCTTTCTCGAGGCGCTCAGGCAGTTCCGCGCCGACGTCGGGCCGCGCCGCGCGATGTTCGTCCATGTGACGCTCGTGCCGTTCCTCGGCCACGTCGGCGAGCTCAAGACCAAGCCGACCCAGCACTCGGTGCAGGAGCTCAGGCGGATCGGCATCCAGCCCGACGTCGTGCTCGCGCGCTCCGACGAGGCGCTCTCGCGCGACATCCGCGAGAAGATCGGCCTGTTCGCGAACCTGCCCGTCGAGGCGGTGGTCTCGGCGCGCAACGTCGACTCGATCTACAAGGTGCCGCTCTACCTGCGCGCCGACGGGCTCGACGGGCAGATGCTCGAGCACTTCGGGATCGAGTCCGAGTCCGCCGCTCTCAGCGAGTGGGAGGCGCTCGTCAAGCGCGACGAGGCGGCGACCACGCCGGTCCGCATCGGCCTCGTCGGCAAGTACGTCCAGCTCGAGGACGCCTACCTGTCGGTGATCGAGGCGCTCCACCACGGCGGCATCCACCACGGCGGACGCGTCGAGATCGTCTGGATCGACGCGGAGGTGCTCG
>JBBSNQ010000138.1:0-4614 GCA_038232575.1 Solirubrobacterales bacterium
CAACGCCTCCGCGTTCGTCGTCGTCGCGCTCTGGTCTCTCGCAGGGCTCGTGCTCGCGGTGCGCTACTTCCGCTGGGAGTAGGTCACCCAGCCGGCTGGCCCATCACCCTCGAACGCCCCCGGCGTGCGCGCGAGCGCGCCCGCCTCGAACTCATCGTGCATGAGCCGCAGGACGGCGCAGTCGCGGGGGCCCTCGGGGTGCAGGTGCCAGGCGCGCAGCACCCCTTCCTGTACGAAGCCGAGCCGCTCGAGCGCGCGGATCGAGCGCCCGTTAGCAGGATTGGCGAGCGCGCTGACGCGCAGAAGCCCGAGCTTGCGGAAGGCGAGGGCGAGCACGAGCGCCTTCGACTCCGCGTTCGCCCCGGTGCCCCAGAATGGCCGGCCGAGCCACGTGCCAACCACGGCGCGGCGATCGCGCTGGGAGAGCTCGCTGAGGCCGGTTATGCCGATCGGCCGATCGTCGGCATCGACGATCGCGAGCTCGAGCCGCTCGCCGCGAATGCGTGCGGGCCGCAGGGACTCGATGTAGGCGAGCGCCTCCCGCTCGTGCTCGTAGGGGCCCCAGGAGAAGAAGCGCGTGACCTGCTCGTCGCTGCCGAGCTCGAAGAGCGGGCGCGCGTCGGCGGGGGTCAGGTAGCGCAGCGACAGGCGCGGTCCGCGCGCGGCGAAAAGCTCGTCGTCGTTCTCCCGAATCATCGTCTTCGGGTCGCCGGCCCTCGAGCCACCGCCTCAGAGTCGCAGCGCGGGACCGTTGGCACGCAGCCAGCGCTCGTGACGGCGCAGGTCGGGGCAGCGCTCGGCGAGCAGGTTCCAGAAGCGCGGCGAGTGGTCGGGCACGTCGAGGTGGGCGACCTCGTGCTCGACGACGTAGAGAAGGATCTCCTCCGGAGCGAGCAGCAGCCGCCAGTTGAAGCTCATCGCCCCCGTCGACGAGCAGCTTGCCCAGCGAGTGCGCTGCCCGCGAATCGTCAGCCTGGTGAAGTGCGCGCCGGCGCGGGTCGCGGCCTCCTCGAGCCGCAAAGCGATCTCCGCGTGCGCTCGGCGCCGGTACCAGCCCTCGAGCGCGGCCCGGAGCGGCTCGCGTCCGGGTGCGCCGAGGGCGACCGCGAGCACGTCGTTAGCGGGCTCCTCAGCCTGCCGGTCGAAAGCTGCGCGGGCCGGATCGTCGTCAGTGCGGATCGATTGCGGATTCGCATGCGAAAGCATCCGCACGTGCGGTCGCACGCGGCCGGGCTCGACGCTTATCTCGAGGCGGAGCTCGCGCCCGAGGTAGGGGACGATCCCGCCGTCCTCGAGCCTGACTCGCGGGGCGGTGCGCTCAGCGGCGCGGTAGCGGCGAAGCGTGCGCTCGATCCACGGCAGCTTCTCCGCGACGAGCGGCGGCACGTGCCGAAGCGCCATCGTCCGCGGCACCACCACCTCCACGCCGTCCGGGGAGACGTTGACCCGCGCGTGGCGCGCGCGGGTCGACCGCCGCACCGTGTAGGGGATCTCGGGCGCGTCCTGCTCGGAGGCACCCTGCCGGGGCGCATCCTGCTCGGGGGCGGCAGATCCGAAGGTGGCTGACATGTTTCACTGACGATACGTGGCGTCGCGGTCGCGCCGCCGAGCGCCAGCGCCGGGGGCCGAGTGGCGAGCGGTTAGCCTGATCTCGGTGGGATCGAGGACCGTAATCGGAGTCGTGGTCAGCGCGATCGCCCTCGGCGGGGGCGCGGCGTGCGGGCTCGACGATCAGGATCCTCCGCCCGAGGGCTCGGGCGGAGGGCCCGGGGAGCAGGGGCAAGCCGACGAGCGCTCACCCTCGCCACAGGGGCCGACCGGCACGATCAAGGGCCGCGTGACCGACGGCAGGACCCGCAAGCCGCTCGCAGACGTCTACCTGACCGTCGGCTACAAGGGCGCCCAGCTGGCCGCGAAGACCGACGAGAAGGGTCGCTACACCGTGCCCGACGTGCCCGCCGACGCGCCCGCGCCCGTGTTCGGCTTCCGAGAGGGCGGCTATCGCTACAACAACAGCAGCTTCAACGACAAGCTCGACATCAGGGTCGAGCCGGACGAGACGTACACCTACGACTTCCAGCTGCAGCCGCTCGACGAGAGGGGCGGCGAGCCGCGCATCAGCAAGCCGTCGATCGCGCCTGCGCGCGTGCGACCGGGCCAGGAGGTGACCGTCCGGTTGGACGTGCCCCGCGGCGGCCGCGGCGGCCTCTCCGACGAAGTCTTCGCAGCAAGCCCAAAGCTCGGGCGCCTGGCGCTGCTCGACGGGAGGGTCGGCGGCACCTTCACCGCCTCGCTCACGGTGCCGCCCGACACCCCGCCCGGCGACTATCCGGTCGCCTTCTTCGCCGCCAGCAACGAGGGCCTGAACCCGCGGCGGTTCCCCACTCGCACGCTGCGCGTCGAACCGATGCCCTGAAACGGGGTCCGCTGAGGCCTACGCCCTAGAAGGAGGCTCGATTGACGAGCGCCCTGGAGACGGCCAGCACGCAGGCGTCGTGGTCGCTGCGCCGATCGCCTCGCTCGCGCCGGCGGCTGAGCCGCTGCTCGCTGCACGAGGACTCGGCCAGGAGCGGAGCGACCAAACCGCCGAGGCCAGGCGGTGAGCCGGCGGCGCCCAGTGCCGCGACGACCGCGCGGACGCACTTCCGGTAGGCGGCGCCGTCGTCGTCGGCTGCACGCCCGCGCGGGAAGTTCTGGGCGAAGAGCCCGCAGTCGTTGATCGCACGCGCCTCGTAGCCTGGGCCCGTGATGCCGAGCGGCCCGCTGCCGGGTGAGCCCGATCCCTCGTCTCCGTCGTCGCTCTCGTCGCTGTCGTCGTCGTCGCTGTCATCGCTGTCGTCGCTGTCGTCATCGTCGTTGTCGCCGTCGGATCCATCGCCACCGCCGCCGCCGTTGCCACCGCCCTCCTCATCCGGCCGCTCGCCCTGCACCTCGACCACCTGCTGGAAGGTGGGGCGGTTCTGCCAGTTGATCAGCGGCTGGGTGATCGCCCCGACAGCGGTGAACAGGATCGCGTCGAAGCAGACCTGGTCGTCGTCGGGGCGGCGGTCATCGCTCGTGTTGTCGCAGAGCTCGTCCTTGTAGAGGTCATCGCGATTCTCGGCGTCGCCGATCGCCTGCTCGAGCGAGTCCGTCAGGACATCGCGGCATGAGTCAAGGTCGCCGTCGCTGTCCTTGTCCCCGCCACAGTAGATGCGCGAGAGCTCCCCATCAACGTCCTTGGCCTCGACACCGTCCTCGTCGTCGGCGTCGCGCTTCTCGGTGCCCTTCTCCGGCTCGCCGCCCTCTCCCTCGCCGGGTGGACCCTCGGACCCGTCGCCGTCGCCGTCGCCGTCGGCCGGCTCGCCGTCCTCGCCGCCTTCATCTCCGCCGCCGCCCGCCTGGCTGCCCTTGACATCGCCTTGCGCGCCATCCTCGGCCCCGCCGTCATCACCGCCCGCGTCCTCTCCGTCGGACTCTCCTTCGCCGTCGCCATCGTCCTCGCCGGGGCCACCCTCTTCATCGGAGTCATCCTCCGACTGCGAGCTCGCACCTGCGCCGTCGAGCAGGCTGCGGAGGTCCTTGCTCACGTAGCCCCACCAGCCGCTGATGTACGAGGAGCCCTGGTGCCCGTTGGGCGGATCGTCGATCGAGATCGTCTGCTGCAGGAGCTCGTAGAGGTCGTCGCCGAGCGTCGGCTGGAACTCCGCCTCGATCAGCAGCGGCCACCAGGCGTCCATGATCGCCACGGCGTCGGAGTGCTCGTACTCGCCGTCGTCGTCCTTGTCGCGCCGGTGGGCGCCATCCTCCTGCCACTCCTCGAGCTTCTCGATCGCCTCCGGGACACCGTCCCCGCCGGAGTCGCCGATCACCTCGAGCAGCAGCGGAAGCACCTTGTCGCCGCGCAGGTCGACGGTCGCTGCGTCGGCCATCGCATCGATCAGCTCGGGGAGCGTCTCGGCGTCTCCGATCCGGTCGTCCAGGGGCTGCGAACGATGTATCGGCCCGTAGCCGAAGTTGTCGTCGGCCGCGCGGTACTCGGGCGCCTGCTTGTTGTTCCAGCTCGTGAAGAACTTCTTGTTCCTGGACTGCGGGTGCTCGTCGAAGTCGGTGTAGTCCGCCGTCAGGTCGTCGGGGTCGTAGTCGCGCCACTCGAACCTCTCGAGGCCGCGGACCGGGAAGTTGTGATCGATGTCCTTCGGCCGGACCGGGTTGTTGCCGGCGTTGAAGTAGGCCGTGTCCTTCTCGTCGAGGTAGAACCAGTTGAACGTGAAGCCGATCCTGAAGGACGCCTTCTGGAAGTCCTTCGCGCTCTTGATCCGGCGCGGGTTGTTGTAGTCGGCGAAGCCGATCGCGGAGTCGACCTCGTGGAAGTAGGTTGTGCGCAGCTGGGTGTAGGCGACCGGCTGGCCGTCGATCTCGCCGCGGCCGACGACGAGCCCGAGCTTGGTGCGCTGGGTCCGCAGGGTCTGCGAGCCCACGGTCGAGTCGGCGGCGTTCGTGTTGTAGAGGTTCGTCCGCGTGAGCTCCTCCATCGCCTCGCAGTCGCCGCGGAAGACGTAGAAGCCGGAGCCCTCGTCGGGATCGCCGCCGCCGGGCTCGCAGAGATCGACGGCGTAGGTGTCGACGATGTCC